>NZ_KQ557140.1:0-54739 GCF_001443665.1 endosymbiont of Ridgeia piscesae
ACCTCTTTGGTTTCGATGGTCAGTTAGCACTTCCATCAAAACCGGTAACCCTCACTCTTTTCAAGTCAGGTGTCAGATCAGGTCTGAACTACTACACATGACCCACTATATTTTCGCAACCTGAAACAAGAACTGGCAAGCTTATGATGTGGCCAGATTTTTCTGGCTTGCTTGCTCATGGCCCAAGGGTGTTTGGTGGCCGATAGTTGAGGGGTGCCCCTGGCGTTATAAAACACCTCGATATATTCGAATATCTCCCGCTTTGCGGCTTCCCTGGCTCGGTATCGCTGGTGGTGGGTTAGGGAGCCTCTGATCAAGTCATGAACTCGTATCTTGTGCCCAGAATATCCAGCTTCTGCGTGGCAAATCTCGGCAACGGCTCCATGCGTGACTCTACCTCCTGCATCCATGCGGTCGTTCGCAATAGCCAGCTATCCCCGACAGGGATGTAGGGGAGGAGCGTGAGTAGGGAGCGATAGCTTTACGGGCGATTTGCGCCTTGAATCTAGATATTCTGAATCAGAATCGACTGCGTCCAGACTTAATCAGAGGTTCCTTAGTTCCGTCTTCAAAGTGAGGAAGAAGCTCTCCGCTGGCGCGTTATCTCAGCAGTTCCCTTTCCGGCTCATGCTGCAGATGAAAGCATGATCTCTGATAGTCTTCTGATAGCGAGCAGACGCATACTGATTGCCATGGTCACTATGAACCATCAGCCCTTTGGTCGGCCTTCGCTTCCATATTGCCATCACCAGCGCGCATTAACGCCCAGCCCACAACGGCTCTGGAGTGAGGTCTAGCTACAGCCAACCCCCATCGGTGCGGATGTATGTGATGTCACCGGCGCATACTCCATCTGGTCCTCTACCTGGAACTCTGGGTTCAAACGGCTCGGCGCCACAGGCAGATCGTGATTCGAGTGGGTGGTCGCCTTGAATTTCCGCTGGCTCCTGGCCTCCAGTGCCTGTCGCTTCATCAGCCGACGCACTCGAACTCGACTGAGCGACTCACTATGTTCCTCCCCTGGCTGAATGAGCTGAATCATTACTGGGAAGCATTGGACTGAATCCCCTTTGAAAACACCCGGTAGAGGGTGGGTAGGATAAACAGGGTCAACAGGGTGCTCGATGCCAGCCCTCCGACCACTACGGTCGCCAGCGGGCGCTGCACCTCGGAACCGACGCCGGTGGAGATCAGCATCGGGATCAGCCCCAGTGCCGCAATGGCGGCGGTCATCAGTACCGGGCGTAGACGGGAGAGAGCGCCACGGAAGACCGCATCGGCGGCCGGCACCCCGGCTTCGACGTTCTGGTTGATGGCGTTGACCATCACCACGCCATTGAGCACCGCCACACCAAACAGGGCGATGAAACCGATAGAACCGGGCACCGAGAGATACTGGCCGGTCCAGTAGAGGGCGGCGATACCGCCGATCAACGCCAATGGCACGTTGAGCATGATCAGCAACGCCTGACCCACGGAGTGAAAGGCAAAGTAGAGCAGCAGGAAGATCAGGCCGAGAGAGAGCGGCACCACGATCATCAGCCGCTGTTGCGCCCGCTGCTGGTTCTCGAACTGCCCGCCAAAGACCACCGAGTAACCGGCCGGCAGGTCGATCTCCTCAGCGATGCGTTGGCGTAGTTCAGCCACCAGTCCCCCCATGTCACGGCCCTCCACATTGGCTTGGATCACCACCCGGCGCTGCACATCATCGCGGCGGATCTGCGGTGGGCCGGACTCGATCACCACATCGGCCACTTCGCCCAGACGTACCCAGGCGCCACCGGGGGCCTGCAGTACCAGCTGTTTCAGTGTCTCCGTATCCTTGCGCCAGGCCTTCGCCAGACGCACGGTGATGTCGTAGCGTTCATTACCCTGAATCACTTGACCGGCCTCGGTGCCGCCAATGCCGTCGGCGACCAGATCCATGACCTGTGAAACCGGGATACCGTAGCGGGCCAACAGATCCCGCCGGGGACGAATGGTCAGCTGGGCCTCGCCGGCGATCTGTTCCATCTCTACGCCGCGGGTACCATCGACCCCACGGGCCAGCGCCTCGATGGCCTTGCCTTTTTCAGCGAGTACGTTGAGGTTCGGACCGAACAGTTTGATCGCCAGCTGCGCCTTGACGCCCGAGAGTAGTTCGTCCACGCGGGTGGCGATGGGCTGGGAGAAGCTGAAGAGCAGTCCCGGATGCACCGAGAGGGTCGCCTCGAACCGCTTCTGCAGGCCGAAACGATCCCTGGCGCTGGTCCACTCCTCGACCGGCTTCAAGCCCACGTAGATCTCCACATTGGAGACCGGCTCCGGGTCGCCGCCCAGTTCGGGACGGCCCACCCGGCTGGAGGCGTAGGTCACCTCCGGGAAGTTCATGAGCCGTTTTTCGAGTCGGTTGGCCACCTCTAACGCGGTTTCCAGGCTGGCGGAAGGGGCCAGGGTCACCCGGATGTTGATGGTGCCCTCTTCCAGTTCCGGCACGAACTCGGTGCCCAGCTTTGGCACCAGCATCATGGCCCCCGCGAACATCCCCAAGGCCATCAGCACCACCAGCCATTTCACCTTAAGAGCGAAGCGAAGAGAGTGCCGGTAGAACCACTCCAGTGGCAGGAAGACCGGGCTGTTGCGATGTTTGACGGCTCGGCGGAAGGCGTAGGTGGCGAGGGCGGGCATGACCACCAGCGCCACCGCGAGGGAGGTTAGCATGGCCAGCACGATGGAGATGGCCATCGGCTGGAACAGCTTGCCCTCGACACCTTCCAGCGTGAACAGGGGGGCAAAAACCACGATGATAATGATCACGGCATAGAAAACTGGCCTGCCCACCTCACGAGCTGCCTGCTGGATGCGCAGGGGGATGCCGTGGTGGTCCTGGGCAGCGTCGTAGGGATCAAGATCACCCGGTGCTACCTCTTTCTCGATCTTTTCCAGGTGTTCCTGGTCCGGGTGAGTGAGGTGCTTGAAGATGTTCTCCATCATCACCACCGAGCCATCCACCATCATGCCGATGGCGATGGCCAGGCCGCCCAAGGACATGAGGTTGGCTGAGAGGCCCCAGTAGCTCATGGCGGTCAGGGCCAGCCCGACCGATAGTGGCACCGAGATCAGCACCAGCAGGGTGGCGCGGATATTCAGAAGAAATAGCACCAGCACCACGACGATGAGTATGAAGGCCTCGGTGAGCGCCCGGCTGACGGTCTCCACCGCTTGTTCCACTAGATCGGCCTGATCATAGAAGGGCTCGATGGTGACGCCATCGGGTAGCGCCTGCTGGATGGCGGGCAGGCGCGCCTTGACTGCATCGATGGTCGCCTTGGTATTCGCCCCCAAACGTTTAAGCACGATACCGGCCACCACCTCACCCAAAGGTTCCGACTCCCCTGCGGCGCTGCGACGTGTCATGGTCACCGCACCCTGGCGGATCTCGCCACCGAAGGCGACCTGTGCGATGTCATGCACGCGCACCACCACGCCGTCTTCGTTTTTTAACGGGATGTTGCGGATGTCACGCAGTCCATCTTCGCCCGCGCGCAGCCAACCCACGCCCCGGATCACCAGCTGCTCCGCGCCACGGTCGAGATACCAGCCGCCGGCGTTGCGGTTATTGGCCTCAATGGCTTCGGCGATCTCATCAATGCTGATGCCGTAGGCGAGCTGCTTGCTGGGGTCGACCTGCACCTGGTATTGCCGCACCTCGCCACCGTAGGAGAGCACGTCGGTAATGCCGTCCACCGGCAGCAACAACTGTTTGACTACCCAGTCGTTGAGGCTGCGCAGGGCGATGGCGTCGTGCTTTTCTGGATCGTCGGAGCGCAGGATATATTGATAGATCTGTCCTAGGCCGGAGGTGTTGGGTCCCATCTCCGGTGTGCCCACGCCTTCGGGGATCTGCTCCCGGGCATCCTGAAGCCGCTCGAAGACAAGCTGGCGGGCGAAGTAGATATCGGTGCCCTCTTTGAAGACCACGGTGATCACGGAGAGCCCGGTTTTGGAGATGGAGCGGACCTCTTCGACATCAGGCAGGGCATACATTACTGCCTCGATGGGATAGGTAATGAGCTGCTCCACCTCCTCGGCGGCCAGTCCCTGGGCCTCGGTATTGATCTGCACCTGAACATTGGTGACGTCGGGAAAGGCGTCGAGATTGAGACGGGGTATCAGGGTGACCGCCGCGCCCAGTGCGGCCAGCAGGCCGAGCACCACCAGCAGGCGATTGGCTACCGACCAGTCGATCAGCTTGTTTAACATGGTGCCGCCCTCAGTGGTTGTGGACTGCGAAGCCGGACTTGGCCAGTTCCGACTGCACAAAGAAGGCTCCCTGGGTGACCACCCGGGTTCCCGGTTCCAGCCCTTCGATCACGGCCAGTCCGGGCAGTTGCCGGACCAGCTCCACCTCCTTAGGCTCGAACTCCCCTGGCTCCTCTTCCACGAAGACCTGCCAATCACCGTCGGGGCTGCGTAGTACGGCATCCAGTGGCAGGGTGAGGGCGGTCTGTCCTGACTCGCCGGTCTGGATCCTCGCGGTCACGAACTGACCGGGGTGCAGCCGGTCTGTCGGATTGGCAATCTCCAGGCGTACTGCCAGGGTGCGGGTGGTCTCGTCCAGCGCGTGGTGGATCTGGATGACCTTACCCTCTATCCACTTCCCGCCTGCTTGTACTCGTGCAGGTGCACCGATCTTGAGGTGGGATAGTGATTCTGGATTGATCCGGGCCTCAACCCAGAGCCGGGATTCATCGGTGATATCGAACAGTAGCTGGCCTGGCTCCACCATTTGACCGAGGATGAAGTCATCCCGAATCACCGTGCCTTGTTGGAGTGAGAGCAGGGTAAAGCGTCCATCTGCCTGACTGATCGCGTTCCCTTTGACCAGCCGGTCGGCCTGGCTGGCGGTCATGCCATAGGCCAGCAGCTTGGCACGAGCCTGCTGATAGGCGATTCGGGCTTCCAGATAGCGTCGTTCCGACACCACCTTCTTCCCCAGCTTTTTCACCCGTTGCCACTCCTGGGTGGCTACTAACAGGTCGCCCTGGGCCTCGGCCATGGTAACGCTGGAGAGAGTCACCAGGGGCTGGCCTGTGGAGACATGACTGCCAAGGCGGACATGGCGCTTTATAACCTGGGCCTCGATGCGTGGCGTGACCTGGCTGGAGGCGTAAGCATTGAGCCGGATCTCCCCCGGGGCTTCGATCTCTGTGGGAATGGGGTGAAGGGTCAATCTCTCCACCCGGATCCCGGCACTGTGGCGCTGCTCGTCGTTCAGATGAACACGGTTTTCCTCTTCATGACCGTGTTCATCCTGATGCTCATTTTCATGGCCATGTTCATCGCCGTGGTCAGCCTCTGATGATTCCTCAGCATGGTCGTGATCATGTTCATCCGCAGCGGAAAGCGGATTGGCGTAAAGGAAGATGAGGGTCAGGAGGCAGAGGCTCCATTTGTTAATATGCATTGGTTACTGCTCCTTCGATGTTTTGTTCAGCCACGCGTCCAGGGTGCCGGAGGCGTTTAGCCACTCGACCCAGGCGTCCCACAGATCGCCGTGAAGTCTGACCCCCGCGATTTGTGTATCCAGTGTCTGTTGCACCTGCAGAAGGTAGTCGGTGGTGCTCATCTCACCGGCTTGCCACTGGGTCTCCAGCAGATCGATACGTTGTTGCAGACTAGTTCGTCCCAGGGAGACCCACAGGGACCAGGCATCGGCCACCAGTTTGTAACGCTTACGCGCACTCATGAGTCGGGCCAGTAGATTCCGGTAGGCTTGATGCGCCTCCTGCTCCGCCTGCAGCGCCTCTGCCTGTGCGGCATCTACAGTGCTGCGAAAATCGTTTCTGATCTGAAGCGGGATGGAGAAAGTGAGCGCAACCAGGTTTTCGCTGGCTTCGCGTCCTGCTCTCAGGCCGAAGGTGGGATCGGCCTTGCGCGCCTGATCCGCAGCATGAATCTGCTGCCGGGCTGCACCAGCCATCTGTTGGGCGGTTTGCACCTGTGGATGATTCCGGGCGAGCGCCTCATCATCCGAGGTGTGGGGCAGCGCAGCGGGTAGCCGGTCGGGAAACTTGACGCCGCTGCCTGGTATCTGGCCGCTGAGACTGAAAAAGTCACTTCTGGCCTGGATGAGTTCAGCGCCATTGCTGGCGTGCTGCATGACCGCTTCCGCCAGCGACAGACGGGCCAGTTCCATCTCCGCCTGCGGGATGTCCCCGGAGGCATGACGCTGCTCCGCGAGCCGGGCGAAGCGCTCCAATATCCCAGTTCGGCGCTTGGAGAGAGTGGTGATTTCGTGGTGGGTGGAGACCCTGCCTAGCGCATTGAGCAGCTCGGCCGACTTCGTCAACCGCAGGGCGGCAACGCGTGCTCGGGCGGCATTCAGTTCCGCCTGCATCGCCTGTTCCAGGGCGTCCTGTTTATCGTACCAGTCAATGGTCTGGCTGATGCCGAGGGTGTGGGTGCTGATGTCGGTGCGCTCGGCCTCCAGCTCCAGCTCCGGATTGTTCAGCGGCAGAGCGGCGCCGACAAGCCGTGCCTGAGCAGCGTCCACGGCAGCTTGAGCCGCCTCTATCTCAGGGTTTGATTCCAGTGCGCGGTTGATGATGGCAGCCAGTTGCTGAACTTCCACATCATGGGGGGATTGCCCCTTGGAGAGCGCCGCTGGTGTCCAGGCAGTAAGGGTTAATAGGCAGGCGAACAGGCCTGCACGCGTGCAGATGGAGAACGACATAACCTGAATTCCGTAAGTTCGTAAACAACGAGAACCCGTTACAAACGCTAACCTGGCAAACAGCAGGTGGGTTTATAGCAGGTGCGGGTGAGACGAAAATCAGGCAGAGATTGGAGGGCGGAAAAGGAACGTAGGGGGGGAGGAGACTATCGAAACAGGATAGGTGGTCCGCAAAACGCCACGATCGGCTGACAGTTTAATCGCTTCAGCCCTGTTCAGGCCGAGGAGATGGATGATTCCGTGACAGCAGTGGTCGCTGTCGCTCGCATCGTCCATATCGGACGGGTTTGTTGCGTGATCGCCAATCGTGTGAGTCTGATCCGTCGACAGTTCATTATGCACATCAGCGGCCAACGCCATCCCATAACCGAGGATAGAGACGACCAGCCATGTGATTAACAGACGACGAAGCATTGGTAATGATTTCGGAGTTAACTGAAGCGGCCAATCTAGAGTGCACGACTCGATTAGTCAACCTGGAAACGGGAAGGTTCCGGCAGGTATCGAGCATTGTCCTTCACTGGCCACTTGGGAACAGTGCGTCGATAATCGGGCAATTAACGACCGAATAGTTATCTCCAGTGCATTTGATAGACATCTCGTTCAACGCATTGCAGAGCCGCTTGAGATCATCGGTTTTTCTCTGCACCCCTCTGACGTGCAACACGGCTAGGGAACCACTGATTTAATCGGTTACTCCGGCCACGAAGATGGGATAATCCGAGCGATGATATCGAGACAGAGGACTCTGACATGTAGCAACCTGGCCCAGCCTCACTGGGCCAAGAGCGACAGCAACGCATCACGCGTAAGGCGGCATTTCTGAAGTGAACGGAGGCACTGGTATCCTGGCCAGGGTTGGCGTCGCTCATCGAACCGCATTACCCCAAGGGCAAGCGAGGCCGCCCACCGGTGGGGCTGGATCGGATGCTGCGGCCCTATTTTCTCCAGCATTGGTTCTCGCTCCCGGACGAAGCGGTGGAGGATGCGATGTACGATATGCCGCTATTCCGGCGAAAAAATCGCCCGATGCTGGGGGGCAGCTGGGATCGATTAATTTATCAGCGCTCCCTTAGGATGGTCGGTAGGTTTGACTTCAGTCGAACACAGAATGATGAGACAGAGCAATGATGAGACAGAGCTAGGTGGCAGCTGAACTTTCTCAATGGCCCGGCGACTGGTTGCTCCACGCCGCAGCTCGCTATCCCTCACGATCAGCCATCTGGCTGGCGGATCGACAGTTCAGCTATGCGGAACTTGAACAGCAAGTGGCGCGCTTCAGCCGCCGCCTGCCGCTGGAGCCGGCCGATCGGGTGGTCGGTCTGCTTAGTGCCGACCCCCAGCTGGTCCTATTGCTTTTGTATGCCAGCGCGCGACTGGGGGTCGCGCTGCTGCCGCTCGATCCGCAACTGGCGCCAGAGCGGCATCAGCGCCTGTTGCAGCAGAACGGCTGTCGTCTGCTGATTACCGATCAGCCCTCTGCCGATCACCCTGCGGGAGTCCGGCTGATTCCTGCAGCCTACCTGTTGGGCGACAGCGGGGCAGGGCCAGTTCCAATCTGCAACGTGGTGCCGAGAGACTCCCCCGACCGGATCCTGCTGATTATCGCCACTAGTGGCAGCACAGGCGACCCCAAAGGGGTGATGCTCTCGGCATCCAGCCTGGCTGCCAGCACCGCTGCGGTCAACGCCGCGCTGGGGCTGGGTAGCGCCGACCGTTGGCTCAATTGCCTACCGTTCTATCACATCGCCGGGCTGGCGATCCTCTATCGTTGTTTGCGCGCAGGGGCGGGGGTGGTGTTGCAGCAGGGATTCGATGTGGCGCGGGTGTGGGATGCGTTGCATCGCTATCGGGCAACACATATCTCGCTGGTGCCAGCGATGCTGTCACGGCTGCTCGATCATGCCGAAACCTGTTCGCCCCCCGACAGCCTGAGAGTGGCGTTGATCGGTGGTGGCCCGCTTTCACCCCGACTGGCGCAGCGCGCCCGGCAGCTGGGCTGGCCACTGGTGATCAGCTACGGCATGAGCGAGACCGGCTCCATGTGCCTGATGGATGACAGCCAGCAGGCGGGGTTCGAGGCCGGCGTGGTGGGTGCGCCGCTGGCCGGTTTCGAGCTGCAGCTGAACGGGGTGGGGCGGATACGCCTGCGAGGCCCGGCGCTGATGGTCGGCTACGCCAATCCCCGGCTGCAGCCGGGCACTGGGCTGGAAAACGGCTGGTTCGAGAGCGGCGACCTGGGGCAACTGAGCGAACAGGGGCAGCTGCGCCTGCTGGGGCGGGCCGACGATATGCTGATCAGCGGCGGTCGCAACATCCACCCGCAGGAGGTGGAGCAATGCCTGCAGGCCTGCCCTGGGCTGACGGCTGCCGCCGTGACATCGAGCCATGATCCAGTCTGGGGCGACCGGCTGGTGGCCTTCTATGTGGGGGATATCTCCTGCGATGCTCTTGCGCAGTGGGCGAGGGAGCAACTCCCTTCCGCACTGCGTCCCAGACGCTTTGTCCAGCTCGAATCTTTACCCTGCAACCGCATGGGCAAACTCGATCGACAGGCCCTGAAGGTGCTTGCTGATTGAGCAGATGACAGGTCTGCGTGGAACGCCCTAATATTCCTTTTGGATGCTTTTTCAGGGCAGCGCCTGCCAGCCGGAGTGTCGTCGGTGGGGAGTCTATTCCCCTGTAGTGACGGGCCTGACATCGCTGTAGTGGTGCATCAGCGCGCGTACCGCCTCGCGCAACGCAGCTTCGGTCTGACGGCGGCCAGAAAACCCGCAGCGGCTCGCTGTCTCTGCCCAGCTGTGGTGCTGTACCGCCTTCACTAGCAGCAGTCTCTCCATCTCAACTGCCAGTGGCGCTCCATCCCGCAGCCCCTGCAGGGTCAGGCGGTGGATTGGCGGCAGGGTGATTTCGAACCCCCGTCTGGCGAAGGCGAATGCCTGCAGGTCGAGCCAGTCCTGTGGATCGAGTTTGATGGCTGGCCGGGCAGGGGGGCAGCTCAGCAGCTGCAGCGCCAGGGTTGGATCGAGTTCGCGCAGTGGATCGCCCAGCATCTGAGGCAACTGCTGGTGAAAGCGTTGGTGTGCCAGCTGCAAGATCTGCCGCCCCTCGCTGGAGATCGGCTGCACTACCAGCAGTGAATGGCTGCCGCTGCTGGCGCCGCGTCTCAGGCCGACCCGCAGTGGTGAGAAGCTGCGCTGTTGCCAGAATTGCAGTAGCTCCGGGGTCGCGCCAAAGCTGGCCCCCAGGTAGTCGAGGCGCTGTTCGTTGGCCATCTCACCGGCCAGCCCGAGCAGGCGGGAGCCGATGCCGCTGCGCTGTAGCTTGGGGTGGACGGCGATGCGCATGATGCGTGCGCCGCGCAGGCAGGCGCCTTGTTGCATGCCCAGGTGAGCGCTGAGGGACTGGGCTAGTAGGTGGCCCCGTGGGCGGCGCTCACCGAGGCGGATCGCCTCCGCCATCTCAGTGGAAAAACCGCCCTCGAGAGCCACCAGCGCGGTAGCGATGATGCGTCCCTGCTGGCGTGCGACCGCGATCTGCAGATTGGGGCCATCCAGCAGCTGATAGAGGTCGAGGGGCGAGGTGCGGTAGTGGGCCAGGACCAGCAGACCGAACAGATCGGTGAGGGATTGTCTATCTGCGATGAGCTGGTCCCGCTCGAGCCACTCAAATTGCAGCGCCTGCTCTCGGCCCTGCGGCAGTACTGCGATCTTTGCCGGCGCGGCGTCCAGCGCCAGGGCGCGGAACAGGAAGCGTTCCAGCGGGTCATCCGGAGACCAGCGGATTGGCTGTTCGAGGCGGATCTCCCGCCACTGGGGGCAACGTTCACTCAGGTGCTGGCGGAAACGCACCGCAAAACCTCGACCGCTCCCCTCGTAGCCGTGGATGGTGGTGGCGAAGGCGATGCGCGGATAGCGCTCCAGCAGCTGTTCGAGCAGGGGGGTGGGGATTGCTGCCGCTTCGTCCACCAGCAGCAGACTGGTCTCGCGGGGTGAGTGGATCAGTTCATCCGGCGCGGCAAACTGGATGCGGCCCTGTTGGTCGTGGATCGTGCCACGCCCGACTTCTGCGTCTGGCAGTAGCCGAGCCGCCTGTTGGAACAGGGCGTCGCAGGCCCCCAGACGAGGGGCGGTGATGCTGATCTCGCTGCAGCTGTCCCCTAACAATAGCCGTGCTGCGGCAATCCCCAAAGCCGCGCTTTTGCCACGGCCGCGGTCGGAGATCAGTACCACTGGCCGGCGGCGGTGACCGGTCATGCAGTGCTGGATCGCCCCCACCGCCTCGGCCTGGTCCTGGGTGCGGCACTCCGGGTCATTCGACGCTGCAGATGGAGAGGCCGGCAGAGGAACGGGCAGGGGTGGCACGGGTTGATCCTGTTGCAGGGTCAGGCTTGCCGAATCCTCCCGGATAATCTCCGTCAGGCGCTGCAGAAAGCGTCCGGCGAGTGGCTGATCCTCAAAACCTGCCACTCGGATGCGCGCCTGCTGTGGATCGGGGTAGTTGCGCCACTCGTCCAGCGGCGGGGCCAGCAGCAGCAACAGACCACCGCCACGCAGGGTGCCCGATGCGGCGCCAAACAGGTTGGGGTCGAATCCGCTGAAGGCGTCGTAGACCAGGTGTGTGCTCTCTCCACCGAGCCAGCCGACCGGGCGCCCCGGGGGGGATGCCTGCAGCCCTTCCGGGGCCTGCCCGCCGATCCAGCGACACTCCGGCAGCGGGGCCTGGTGGATGATCTCTGTGGCAAGCTCACGGCACCACGGCTCTGCCCCTGAGACCACCACCAGCCGCCGCCGATTACCGCTGCGGGCCTCGGCCAGCAGTACCTTGATCTGTTCGATGGGGAGTTTCATGGGCGGGATGATAGCGCCTCGGCCGGGTTTGATCAGGAATATGCATTCGGATGGAGTTTCGCAGTAGTATGAGCAACCTTAACTCCCGCCGCTCAACAGGCCATTTCATGCTGTTCAGAACGTCTCTACGGGCCGCTGTTTCACCATTGCCCAGTCCAGCCAATTGAGTCATGCCCGCTGAGCAGATCCGGGTGCGGGGACTGGTGCAGGGGGTGGGGTTTCGCCCCACCGTCTGGCGCATCGCCAGCCAGCTGGGGCTGCAGGGCGATGTGAGCAACGATGGCGAGGGGGTGCTGGTGCGGCTCTGGGCCGATCGCCATGCCATCGGGCGATTCTGCGAGCAGTTGCAGGCAGAGTGTCCACCGTTGGCGCGCATCGATTTCATCCAACGCCAGCCGTTTGCAGATGCCGCACCCGCTCAGCCGGGCTTTCAGATCATCGCCAGCCAGAGCGGTGGGGTGCATACTGGCATAGTGCCGGACGCAGCGACCTGCCACGCTTGCCGCGAGGAGATCTTCGACCCGGCCAACCGCCGCTATCGCTACCCTTTTACCAACTGTACCCACTGTGGCCCGCGCCTGAGCATCATCGAGCGCATCCCTTACGACCGGGCCAACACCAGTATGCGCCTGTTCCCCATGTGTCCGGTCTGTAAGGCGGAATATCTAGATCCGGCGGATCGCCGCTTCCACGCCCAACCCAACGCCTGCCCGGTCTGTGGCCCGCAGCTCTGGCTGGAGGATCGGGCGGGAGAACAGATCGAGCTGACAGCTGAGGAGCGGGATCCTATCGACAGCGCCAGTCGTCTACTGCGGCAGGGGCAGATCCTCGCGATCAAAGGGATCGGTGGGGTGCATCTAGCCTGCGATGCCGCCAACCCGGCGGCGGTGGCGCGTTTGCGTCAGCGCAAACGGCGGCCGGCCAAACCCTTCGCCCTGATGGCACGGGATGCGGCGGTGATTCGTCGCTACTGCCGGCTGAGTCGGGAGGAACTTGATTTACTGCAGAGCCCGGCGGCGCCGATCCTGCTATTGGATCAGCAGGGGGAGACGCTGCCCGAGGCGCTAGCGCCGGGGCAGGCCAGCCTCGGTTTCATGCTCCCCTACACGCCGTTGCATCAGTTGCTGTTGGCCGATTGGGAACGCCCGTGGGTGATGACCAGCGGCAACCTCGGCGAAGAGCCTCAGTGCGTCGGCAACCACGAGACACGCCGGCGCTTGGGTGAGATCGCCGATGCCTATCTGCTGCACGATCGGCCCATCGTCAACCGGGTCGATGACTCGGTGGCGCGGCTGGTGGCTGGGCGGCCGCGGCTGCTGCGACGCGCAAGGGGTTATGCGCCGGGGCATCTGGCGCTGCCGCCAGGGTTCGAGCAGGCTCCCGATCTGCTGGCGCTGGGGGGGGAGCTAAAGTCGACTCTCTGTCTGCTCAAGGATGGCCAAGCGATCCTCACTCAGCACCTGGGGGATCTGGAGAACTACCCGACCTTTCAGGCCTACCAGCAGACCCTGGCGCTCTATCAGCAGCTCTACCAGCATCATCCCAAGCGGTTGGTGGTGGATAGCCACCCCGGCTATCGCTCTCACCGCTTTGGCCGGGAGCTGGCGCAGCAGCAGGGGCTAGCGCTGGAGCGGGTGCAGCATCACCATGCCCATATCGCCAGTGTAATGGCAGAGCGGGGCTGGCAGCTGGATGGCGGTCGGGTGCTAGGGATCTGCCTGGATGGCTCGGGCTACGGCGAGGATGGTACCATCTGGGGCGGTGAGCTGCTGCTTGTCGACTACCGTAGCTGCCAGCGTCTTGGGCATCTACAGACGACGGCCTTGCCCGGTGGCAGCAAGGCGATTCAAGAGCCCTGGCGCAACGCCTTCGCCCAGCTCCACCGTTGCTTCGGCTGGTCCCAAGTGGAGCGGCAGTGGGGCGGGCTGGAGGCGATCTGCGCCCTGCGACAGAGGCCGGTGGCGGCCCTGCTGACGATGCTTGAGCAGGGCCTCAACTCCCCGTTGAGCAGCTCCTGCGGCCGCCTGTTCGATGCGGTGGCGGCACTGCTTGGCATCTGTGCGGACGGTATCGACTATGAGGGGCAGGCGGCGGTCGAGTTGGAAACGGCAGCGATGGCGGCTGTTGAACGGCTGCCGGAGCCCTACCCGTTTGGATTCAACCGAGAGGAGGGCGGTCTGGTGCTCGACCCCACTCCCATGTGGCGGGCCCTGATGCAGGATCTGGCCGATGGGGTCTGTAGAGAGCGGATCGCCTACGCCTTTCATCTGGGGCTGGCCAGCGCACTGGTGAGGGCGGTCCGGCAGCTGGCGGAAGTGCACGGGATTCAGACGGTGGCGCTCTCGGGCGGGGTGTTTCAGAACCGTAGCCTGTTTGAAGTGATTGTCGAGTCGTTGCGAAAACAGGGTCTGCGGCTGCTGAGCCATGAAGCCGTGCCCAGCAACGATGGTGGGTTGGCGCTGGGGCAGGCGGTGATTGCCGCTGCCCGGCAGATTAAATAGTCGAGCTGGTCTGCTAGATTTAGATTAGAAGCTCGAAAGAGGGTGTGTGATGATGGCAAGCAGCGCCTTTCCTACCAAGTATTGGCACCGCCTGGAAGATGGTCGGGTGCAGTGCGACCTTTGTCCCCGCTTCTGCAAGATCAAGGAGGGTCGGCAGGGCTTCTGCTTTGTGCGGGAGAACCGCCAGGGCGAGCTGGTGTTGACCACCTACGGGCGCTCCAGCGGCTTCTGTGTCGATCCGATCGAGAAAAAGCCGCTCAACCACTTCCTGCCCGGCACGCCGGTCTTCTCGTTTGGCACCGCCGGCTGCAATCTTGCCTGCAAGTTCTGCCAGAACTGGGATATCAGCAAGTCCCGCGAGATGGATACCCTGGCCGACAGCGCCTCGCCGGAGACCATTGCCCGTACTGCCAGCCAGTTGGGCTGCCGTAGCGTCGCCTACACTTACAACGATCCGGTGATCTTCCACGAATATGCTATCGACGTGGCCCAGGCCTGCCGCGAGCTGGATATCAAGTCGGTGGCGGTGACTGCCGGCTATGTCTGCCCTGAGCCGCGCGCGGAGTTCTATCGTTACATGGACGCGGCGAATGTGGATCTGAAGTCGTTCGATGAGGGATTCTACCATAAACTGACCGGCGCCCATCTGCAGCCGGTGCTGGAGACGCTGCAGTATCTGAAACATGAGACCGATGTCTGGTTCGAGCTGACGACCCTGCTGATCCCCGGTGAAAACGATTCCGAGGCGGAGATTGAGGCGATGTGTCAGTGGGTGGTGGAGCAGTTGGGGCCGGAGGTGCCGATGCACTTCAGCGCCTTCCACCCGAGCTGGAAGATGATGGACCATCCAGCGACACCGGCGGCGACCCTGACGCGGGCGCGGCAGATCGCGCTGCAGGCCGGGGTTCGCTACGCCTATGTGGGTAATGTGCACGATCCGGCGGCCGATAGCACCTGGTGCTCCAATTGTGGCGAGCTGCTGATCGGTCGAGACTGGTATCAACTGAGTGACTGGAATCTCAACGCCGAGGGGGCCTGCCGATTCTGTGGCACGCCCTGTGCCGGTGTATTTGAGGCGCAGCCGGGTGACTGGGGTGCCCGGCAGCAGCCGGTCAGACTGTCGAGTCAGGGTGCCTGAGTGCATCCGGGGGAGGAGCGATGGGCGGGGTACGCACAGCAGCAGTAGCGGGGCTTTTCTATCCGGATGCCCCGGCAGAGTTGAGAGCGATGATCGATGACTATCTGGGGTAGGCGGGCGAGGGGAGGCCACCGAAGGCGATCGTTGCTCCCCATGCGGGGTTTGTCTACTCAGGGCCGGTGGCCGCGAGTGTCTATCATCGCTTGGCGCCAGTGGCCGATCGGATAAGTCGGGTGGTGTTGCTGGGGCCTTCCCACCGGGTGGCGTTTCGTGGCTTGGCGCTGAGTTCGGCGCAAAGCTTTCAGACCCCACTGGGGGAGATCCCGCTGGAACAGGTGAGCGATGAGCTGTTACGTCTACCGCAGTTGAGTGTGAATGACATGGCGCATGCTCAGGAGCACTCCCTGGAGGTGCAGCTGCCGTTCCTGCAACGGGTCCTGGGTGAGTTCCGGCTGCTGCCGATCGTGGTGGGGGATGCCAGCGGCGCTGAGGTGGCCGAGGTGCTGGAGCAGGTCTGGGACGGAGAGGAGACGCTGATCGTGATTAGCTCCGATCTGAGCCACTATCACGACTATATCACTGCTCAGCAGATGGACCGCACCACCTCGGATGCGATCCTCGCCCTACAACCGGAGCGACTCCACTATGAGGATGCCTGCGGCCGGATTCCGCTGCAGGGGTTGCTGGAGGTGGCGCAGCGCAAGGGATTAGATGGTGAGCTGGTAGACCTGCGTAATTCGGGGGATACTGCTGGCCTCAAGGATCGGGTGGTGGGCTATGGCGCTTATGCCTTTGCTGTGCATTCACAGCAGTGAAGCTTCAGATTAGATCTGATCGTTATGTTGCTGCCAGACTTCTGGCGGCTCAAGCATGTTGTCAAGCCGATTCTACCCTGGATCGACAAACTGCGAACCCACCCTCCCTATAGAGCAACCGATCTGCCCGCACTGCTTGCAGAAAACTGAACCTATAGTAACCTTGGGGCAAGGATCCGGCAGAGGCAAGAAAAACGCCAGATTCTCTGGATCGACTGGAATCCCCGACAGCAACAATACGATGATACATCCAAGGCCGGGGCAGGCGGTTTTGGTCGATCTGTCGTTGACGGAGCGCCGTTTTGAGCGGTTGTTGGCGGAGGAGCAAGCCGTGATCCCGAAGGTTTGAGGTCTGCACGCTTCTCTGTTTCCGTTTGGATAAACCGATGGTAAAGCACCGTTCAACACCACGTTTGCTCAGGGTTCTGATACTGGTTACCGGTATTGTTGCCCTCACATCATTCGCCTTGCTTTTCCACTCCTCGTATCAGTTTCAGCGTGACCAGCTGACCCTCAGCGTTGAGCGTCAGGCGGCCTTCATTGGCTCGATGCTGCCAGAACATGAGTCGCTGCAGCTCGATCTGGCTACCCCTCTGTTTGACAATATCAAGGCAATGCTGTTGCTGCTGGAGCATCAAGGGCTTGCCAATGCCTATGCTCTGGGTGTTAAGCAGGGGGCGCAGCTGGTGATACCGCTGCATGCGGAAGAGGAGTTGGCCGGGTTGGCCAAGATGGTTGCCCTGAGCGGGGAGACGGATGCTTATGGTGAGGCATTGCGGCGTGGCGTCAAGGGCGAGTCCGGCAGCCTGGTGGCACGGGATTTCCGAGATCAGTGGGTGCTTGTCGCCTATGCCCCGCTGGGAACTGCGGGGGCTGCCCTGATAGGCCGAGTCGATCTGTTGGAGATGGCAAAACCGTTTGCGCAGACCGGGCTGCTGGTGCTGATCCTCGCCCTGGTACTGATCTTTGTGAGTGCACGATTTTTCCGTCGGGTCACCCAGCCGCTTCTTGAGCAGCATCAGCACAGTGAATCCCGCTACCGCAATCTGCTCGATAACATGGCCGACTGTGTCGCTGTTTACGATTGCGTGGAAGGCGGAGAGAATTTTCTCATCGTCGACGTCAACAAGGCGGCAGAGCAGTTTCATGGGGTCGAGCGCGAGCAGATTAGTGGCCAGCAGATCAGCGAGGTGCTGCCACGGGTGGCCCAAAGCGGTTTGTCAGCGGCGCTCAGGCGGGTCTGGGAGTCGGGTGAGTCCGAGTTTGTTTCGCTCACATACAGCGATGGGAGCGGTCGGGCGAGATGGGTGGAGAACTTTATCTATCGGCTCGGCTCCGGAGAGGTGGTGGTGATCTACTCCGATCTCACCGAGCAGCGTCAGAAAGAGGCGCAGCTGAAGCGTTCAGAGCATCTGCTGCGAAGCATCGTCGATGCCACCCCCGACTGGATCTTCATTAAGGATGCCAGCTTCAAATACCTGTTCGCCAACCGTAGTTTTGCCGAGGCGGTGGGACACAAGCCCGACTCGGTGATCGGCAAGACGGATGAGGATTTGGGGTTTCCGCCAGAGATCGTCTCGGGTGACGCGGCTAATGGCATCAGGGGCTTTCGCAAGGATGATATTGATGTTCTTGGGGGCAAGCGCATCCACAATCCATACGACCCGGCCACTTACCAGGATGGCTCGTTCCACATCTTCGACACCCACAAGATACCGCTACGGGACACCACCGGCAAGGTTTATGGGGTGCTCGCTGTGGCCCGGGGTATCACCGCGCTGAATCGGGCGATGGGCGATCTCAAGGTCAATGAGGCGCGTCTGACGCTTGCCGAGGCGATCGCCCATATGGGCCACTGGAGCTGGGACATCAAGCACAACAAGCTATTCTGGTCTGAGGAGGTGTTTCGCATCTTCGGCGTGGTGCCAGGTGGCTTTGATTCGACCTATGAGGCGTTTCTAAACTTCGTGCATGAGGAGGACCGGGCGTTGGTCAAACTGAAGTTCAATGCCCACCTGGAGGAGAATCAGCCGTTCAGTGTCGATCACCGGATTGTCTGGCGCAATGGCACGGTGCGGTGGATTCATCAGGAGGCAGAGCTGGACCGTGATGCGGATGGCTTTCCTGATCAGATGCTGGGTGTGGTGATCGATATCACCGATCGCAAGTTGGCTGAACAGTCACTCGTTGAGGAGCGCAACTTCCTGCAGCACGTGATCAACGGCATTTCCGATCCGTTGCGAGTGATCGACCAGGAGATGGGGGTGATGCTGATGAACGGCGCTGCGCTCGATCAGTCGGTGGAGCGTGGTGACTGTGAAGGTAAGGCGACCTGTTATCAGAGCTGCCAGGGCATGAAGCCGCTTTGTGATGAGTACCCGGATGGTATGCCTGCCTGCCCGTTGAAGCGGGTTATCAAAACCAAACAGCCGCAGACGGAAACCCATCTCATCACTCTGGATGATGGCGAACAGCGAACCTATGAATCCTCCTTCAGCCCCCTGCTGAATGAGGAGAAGATCATGTACGGGGTGGTCGAGACCAGCCGCGATATCACTGAACATCTGGGGTTGCAGGCGCGGCTGCAGGAGCAGGATGACCATGTGGTTCAGCTGACCTATCTGGATCAGTTGACTGGGCTCCCCAACCGATTGCTTTTCATGGACCGCTTGCGTCAGGGGCTGAGTATCTCCCGGCGCGATAATCGGTCGCTGGCGGTGCTCTATATCGACCTGGATCGCTTCAAACAGATCAATGAGAGCTTTGGCCACGAGTTTGGTGACCTGATCCTGCAGGATGTGGCGCGGCGACTGCAGGGACAGTTGCGCGAAGGGGATACCCTGGCGCGCTTCAGTGGCGATGAATTTGTCGCGGTGACGGGTAATCTGGGGCAGCCTGAGCATGCAGGAATACTGGCGCAGAAGCTGTTGCAGGGATTTGAGGAGCCCTTCTTCGTCAAAGATCAGAAATTTTATGTCACCGCCAGTATCGGTGTGAGTATCTTTCCGCAGGATGGACAGGATCCCGAGGCCCTGATGAGAGAGGCCAATACCGCGCTGTTTCAGGCGAAAGATGAGGGGCGCAACAGTTTTCAGTTCTATCGCGATGAGATGACTGTCCAGGCGTTTGAGCATGTGCTGATGGAAAATAATCTGCGCAATGCGTTGATGGAGCAGCAGTTTGAGATCTACTACCAGCCCCAGGTGAGTTTTGATACAGGTGAGGTGGTGGGGGCCGAGGCGCTGATTCGTTGGAACTTCCCGGAGATGGGAATGGTCTCGCCGGCGAAGTTTATCCCTCTGGCTGAAGATACGGGGTTGATCCTGCCTATTGGGGAGTGGGTGACGCGAACCACCTGTCAGCAGATAGTGGATTGGCTGAAGCGGGGGGGCCCGGTGCCAAGGATCGCGATCAATCTGTCGCCCAAGCAGTTTAACGACAAGCACCTGCTCGAAAATATCATCAGGATTCTTGACGAGACAGGCTGCCCCTCTGAACAGATCGAATTTGAGGTGACAGAGGGGCAGATCATGGAACGCAGTGAGCGGGCTATCGGTGTTCTGGAGGCGTTACGCGAAAATGGCATCACGGTGGCTATTGATGATTTTGGCACCGGTTATTCGTCACTCAGTCAGCTGAAACAGCTGCCTTTGAACAAGCTGAAGATCGATCACTCCTTTGTGCGGGATCTGCCGGATGATATGGATAGCCGGGCGATTGCTGAGGCGATCATTGGCATGGGCAGAAGCCTTGGACTTTCGGTTACGGCAGAGGGCATTGAAAATCAGGCTCAGGCTGAGTTTTTGCAAAGCGCCGGGTGTACACAGGCACAGGGTTTTCTCTATCAGCGGCCGGTTCCTGCGGCTGAGTTTGAGAAATTCCTGTTGGATAGTCAGGCCGATCTCTGCCTGTCAACGCCTGTGCCGGGTGCACCCGATTAGTTGTTAATCCCCTTTCTTAGCTGACGGTGGAATCTGATGATTGTGGTGTCGTGGATGACGATTCTCAGATTCTGGACAGATGCAATGAATCTTTTTTTCAGGTGATTTTAAGTTCAAGATGGTAAGGTTCTTCGGTTATTTCATCTCCAAGTCATTCCTGATTCTCGGGCAGATTGAATTCCTAGTCTTTGCTGGATCCGTGTGGGCGGCATTGATGCTGCAGCAGCTGTTTTCTAAGCAGTTGATGCTGGAGCGGACGGAGATGCTCACCTCGTCAATCATCTACGCAGTGGTGATGATGATGTCGATGGTGGCGCTTGGGCTCTATCAGCGTGGAGTGCTGGAGCGGGCCTCAGGTCTGATTCTTCGCCTGATTCTGGTATTTGCCTTTGGCGTCGTCCTGATGAGTCTGATCTTCTACATCTTTCCCGATGTGGCTATTCCCCCGAGAGAATTTGGTCTTAGTCTGCTGATCTCGATAACCGGCGTGCTGATGCTGCGATCGGTGTTTGTTCGGGTGACTCGTGCCGACTCACGCAAGCGCCGGGTGCTTGTGTTGGGTACAGGGATCAATGCCGACAGAATCGAGGACCTTTTCAGCACAAATTCCCGTTTGGGTTATGTGGTGGTGGGTTACATCAATCTGGGCGATAGTATCAGCCTGATTGAAGAGCGCCGGCAGATTCCAAAAGATCAGGAACTCTACGATATCGCCACCCGGATGGCGGTGGATGAGGTGGTGGTGGCGGTGGATGATCGTCGAAAAGGTCTACCGGTGAACGAGTTGATCGATTGCAAAATGAAGGGGGTAGAGATACTGGATCTGCTCACCTTTTACGAAAAAGAGGACTCGATAATCAAGATTGATCTGCTTCACCCTAGCTGGATCTTCTTCTCAAGCGGGTTCTATAGTGGTGGATTTTCGATTCAGCTTAAGCGGCTTCTGGATGTTTTTGTCAGCCTTGTGCTGTTGGTCTTGGTGGTACCCTTGATGGTTTTGGTTGCGTTCGCCAGCCTGATTGAATCTCGTTGGCGTGATCCCGTTCTTTATCACCAGACCCGGGTGGGGAAGGACGGAAAATTGTTCCAGATCCATAAGTTTCGCAGTATGCGAGTCAATGCTGAGGCTGAGACAGGTGCCCGATGGGCGAGCGTGAACGATGATCGTATCACCAGGCTTGGCGCTTTTCTGCGATTTACCCGGCTGGATGAGCTGCCGCAACTCTACAACGTGCTGAGGGGTGAGATGAGTCTGGTGGGGCCGAGGCCGGAGAGGCCAGAGTTCGTCAGGCGCTTGACTCAAGAGATCCCCTATTATGAAGAGCGGCACAGGGTAAAGCCGGGGCTGACAGGTTGGGCGCAGCTGATGTTCAGTTATGCAGCGAACCGGGAGGATACCAGGAAAAAGCTGGAGTATGACCTCTATTACGTTAAGAACTCGAGCCTGTTTCTGGACCTGATTATTCTGCTGGAGACGGTTGAGGTCGTGTTGTTGGCAAAGGGCGCACGATAAGCCTCTTTTGCTGGTCTCCGCAAGGTCGCTGTTGGTAACTCAATGTGACCGACAGGCTCGTGTGGATGTGTAAGACTTCGATCCTGATCATTCGGTCTCGTGGGGCTTTTTAGCATCATCCTCATTGATTCCCAGGTCGAGGGCTTCAAGCTCGTTCAGAACCTGAGAGAGTTCTTCATCTGCGGCTGCCTCATCGGAAGGATAGCTCTGCTCGACATCCACTGACTTGAGAAGAAATTCGTCGAGTTCAGAGGGATCGAGAGTGACCGAGTCATCATCATGCTCCAGAGGAAAGTCGTCTATATCCAAGATGGGTGTGGACACGTCTTTGTGCCAGACCGGGTGGTTTGGAAGCCACTCCTGGCCTCGTTTGCGGATCTCCCCCCAGACCTCGGGTGCCTGTTCCGACAGCAATTCGTCGACCTCTTCAACCCATGCGACAAACCGTTTCTCATCTTTTTTGAGCAGAGCGAGTTCGAGTGCCCTGAGGATCAGTGCAATGTCAGATGGTGACTCATGGAGTGCTTCATCGAGTGCATTCTGGACATCAGAATAGCGACCGTAGGCGATGTTGGTATCGATTTCTGTCCGTAGTTTCTCAAGGTTGCTGAGGGGCTTTGGCTCCTCAAGCACCTGTTGAGCAAAACTTTCATCAGTGTCATCGATCTCCTCCAAGGCCACTCTTTCCTTGGCGGCTTCGGCGGGAGATGGCCGAGGCTGGTGGGGAATCAGGTCTTCAGCTTCGCTTAGTGTCAGAGACTCATTGAGGTCGTGTTCCTCCTCTTCCCGCATGCGCATCCAAAGCAGCGCAAACAGAGCGAAGATAAGTGCGATGCCCAGTCCAATCAGCAGTATCCAGTCTGGAGGCGACTCGGAGAGCTCCTTTTCGTCAGTGGGTGTCGGTTCAACTGGTGCTGGTGTATCAGTGGCGATCTCGATTGGAGACGGCCCTGGCTGAGGCTTTTCAATCGCTGCGGGGACAGGTATAGCAGATGTGGCAGACTCTTCGGCCGCGGCAATTTTCTGCTCTTCTGCCACGATACGCACGGCTTCTTCCTTGAGCTCACTCAGGATCTGCTCCATCCCTTCCAGGCGAGCTCGAAGCAGTCGATTCTCCTCTCGTACTTCGTCCAACTGTTTGGAGACTTCGTTTAACTCATTTTCCAGACGTTCCTGATTCTCGTCCGAAATCTGTTTCAGATCCTCGTTGCTGACCGGGACCAAACGCAGCAGCGACTCTTCCTCTACCTGCGGTTTGGCTGCATCAGACGTTGTTGATGTTGCCTCTTCTTCCGCAGTCGCGAGTTGGGATTCAGCGATGCCGGATTGTTCCGCATGCTCTGGTTTTTTCGTCTCTGGCGGAGCGGTAGCCACCGATTCGGTCACGGGCGCGGCTGTCTGAGGTGCTGGAGTAGACGGCTTTGGTTGGGGTGCCCGGGTGGCTTGCCGGATCTGCTCGCGGCTCGGGATGGCTAGCCTGGCCCCTTTGCGTAGCAGGTTGATGTTTCCATTGATGAAAGCCTGGGGGTTGTGGCGAAACAAGGCCTGTGTCATCTGATGCGTGGAAACGCCGCTGCTGGGGCGGGTGCGTTGTGCAATCTGCGACAGGGTTTCACCGCCCCGGACCGGGCCGTATACATCTGCGTTGAAGCTCTCCTGTTGCACCTTGGGCGCGGTTTTAATAGGTTTGGGCTTTTGGGGGCGAGGGCGGCGGGTCGCAGGTGCAGATTTCGCGCTTGCTTTTCTGATGTAGGGTTTAGGGTCAAGTAAAACCGTGTAGTCCCGTTGTATCCTGACTTTTGGTCCGGTGAGTTCCAGGGTGAAGGTGACGAAAGGCTCCCGTACTGTGCGCTTTGAAGTGACGCGGATGACCGGTTTATCTTTTTCGGACTGATGGAAGTTGAATCTTAGTGACTCAAGGGCGAACAGGTTCCCGCTGTAGGCTTGACGCTTATCGGTGTCTCGGATAATCCGCAGTCGATAGTCCGAAAGGTCGACATCATCTGCAGCGACAAGAGCGATTTCCGCATCGAGAGGGGCGTTCAGGTATGAGTGGGTTTCAATCTTACCTAGCCCCAAGGCAAAGCTGCCTCCTGGCAGTAGTGCCGCCGCGAAGATGATTCGTTGTAGAGTGTGCCTCATAGAGTCGGCTTTGATGAATGTCACCATGCGGGCCACAGGTTGATACTCAGTGATTTCGTGTCAAACGGGAAGGATAACTAAATCCGAATCTTCCTTCTACATCATTGGCAGGCAAGGCGCTCCCCTCTTGTGACTGGTTCGCCGTTATTGTTGGTCTATATGCCCAGATTTTTGGAATGAGTGCCTTTCCACAAGGATAGCGGCCTTTCAGATTATGTGTAGTCTGGTGTTGAATGAACAATCGCATCTTGGGATGGGAGGGGGCATCAGTTGATGTGCGCCGGCAAAAATTGCGCCACCAATGGGCGGTGTGCGAGGGATTTCGACTCGGTGATCTTCCTTTTCTTTCGTGATACATCAGTTTTCTGCCCAAGACTTTTAGGTCGCTTCTTCTTGAAGTGGTTACTAAATCTGGACACCAAGTTAAGGCTGTAAAATGCCATAACGAGGTGAACGATGCCGATCTACCCTGTCTTTGCCAGCAAGAAGGGGACATTGACAGGATGATGGCGAAAATGCGAAAGATCTGGCGCAGGCTGGGGTCTCTGTCGATCTATCCGAGCCTATCTTGGGCAAAGCCAAGGGGATGCACTTGAATGGAAGACCTTTGAGCGGCTCATGCGGGAGGAACGAGCCGCGAATCATGGCATGATTTTGGTGATAGATGAGAAATTGGGCATGTTTGAGTGGTTGGACTGGTTTTGAGGTGACCTAAAAAACAAAGGGCCTAGCAATTTCTCGCTAAGCCCTTGTTTTGTATGGCTCCCCGGGACAGGCTCGAACTGCCGACCTAGTGATTAACAGTCACCCGCTCTACCGACTGAGCTACCGGGGAATTGCATTGAGGCGCGAATATTAATGACCTCTCCGGCCCTCGTCAATAGTCTGGGCGAGAAAAATTAGTTGCAGGTCAGTTTTTTTCCGCCCGGCCCTTTGTCCGAGATGCGTATTCGGCCGGGGTTGCCGAAGATGAGGGCTTTGGGGGGGATCTCTGCTGAGCTGCTGCAGAAGGTGATGGTGGCGTTGTAACCTGAGGCCCAGCCGTTGGGATCGAAGCGGATCAGGGGCCTGCCGGAGGTGGTGGTTATCCGTACTGGGTTGTTTGAGGGTGTTTGCCAGACGCGCAGCCGTAGATCTCCCTGGTCTGCCTTTTTGTTCCTGTTGCGATCGAGAAAAAGCAGGATACCCTGGTGCCACTCGGTGCTTTTCAGGCAGTTGATACCATCGCGGCTGGGGCAGAGGATTGCGTAATCGGTTTGCTGGATGGCGCTGATGCGAGCCATCTGAAGATGTGTCAGAAAGCTCTGCAGGTTGCTGTGCAGCTGGTTCTGTGCGCTGAAATGACGATACTCGGGAACCCCTACGCCGACCAGGATCAGCGCGACGCTGAGTACCGAGGTAAGTTCCACGAGAGAGAAACCGCAGGTGCGGGCGCGCCTGGCCTGTGTAGGGGTGACGTCCATGTCGTGCCCTCTTGAGCGGATTGTGATCGTTTCCTGTTAGATCCTAGCTCCTCTTCTTCCACTTACAAGGCGATCTCTCAGCTCAAAACGCTTTCGATCCGGTCGAGGGCGTTTTGCAGATTTGTCATGCTGGTGGCGATGGATATCCTGACATGGCCGCCGAGGCCGAATGCGGAACCGGGCACCAGGGCCACGCCGGCCTGTTCGATCAGATATTCCGCCAACTCCAGGTCGTTGCTGACACCGCCGATCGATTCCAGCGCCCCTTCGATATTGGGGAAGAGATAGAAGGTGCCGTCGGCCGGCAGGCAGGAGATGCCGGGCATTGTGTTGAGCCGTTCCAGCACATAGTCGTGACGCTCTTTGAACGAGGTGAGCATCTCCTTGATGCACTCTTGGGGCCCCTCCAGCGCCGTTTGTGCCGCTACTTGGGAGATGGAGGTGGGATTGGAGGTGCTCTGGGATTGGATCTTCTTCATCGCCTTGATGATATTGGCGGGGCCGCCAGCGTAGCCGATGCGCCAGCCGGTCATCGAATAGGCTTTGGAGACGCCGTTCAGTACCAAAGTGCGGTTGGCGAGGTCGGGGCAGGCCATCAGAATGTTGCAGAAGGGCTCGTCCGACCAGAGGATGTGTTCGTACATGTCGTCGGTGGCGATCAGCAGCTTAGGGTGCTCCCGCAATACCTCGCCCAACGCCTCCAACTCCTGACGGCTATAGGCGATGCCGGTGGGGTTGGAGGGGCTGTTGATCACTACCAGCTTGGTCAAGCTGGTGATCGCCGCCTGCAGTTGGGCCGGAGTGATCTTGAAGTGCTGCGAGGCATCGGCGTGCACGTAGACTGGCACACCGCCCGCTAGCAGTGCCATGTCGGGGTAGGAAACCCAGTAGGGTACCGGGATGATCACCTCGTCGCCGGGCTCCACCACCGCCTGGGCTAGGTTGTAGAAGCTCTGTTTGCCGCCGCAAGAGACCAGGATCTGGTCTGCCGTGTAGTCGAGACCGTTGTCCTGCTTGAATTTGTGGATGATCGCCTGTTTCAGTCCGGGGGTGCCGTCCACCGCTGTGTATTTGGTGAAGCCGTCGTTGATCGCCTGGATCGCGGCGGCCTTAATGTGTTCCGGAGTGTCGAAGTCGGGCTCACCAGCGCCCAGCCCGATTACATCTTTACCCGCAGCGCGCATCTCGCTGGCACGGGCGGTGATCGCCAGGGTGGGCGAGGGTTTGATCGCCTGTACACGAGTGGAGAATAAGCTGTTCATCTACAAATTCCGTAACTGGAGGTTGAAAAGCATAATGCCGATAAGCTGACACGATTCCGGCATGTCAGCGTGTAATAATATCCAATTACCCTTAGATGCAGAATCCCCGATGGTGAAACAATTTCAATTGGCCTCCCGATTCGACCCGGCCGGCGATCAGCCCAGTGCAATCGAGCGGCTGGTAGAGGGTATCCACGATGGTGAGGCGGGCATGACTTTGCTCGGCGTGACCGGCTCGGGCAAGACCTTCACCATCGCCAACGTGATCCAGCAGGTGCAGCGTCCGACATTGATCCTGGCCCACAATAAGACCCTGGCGGCCCAACTCTACGGCGAGTTCAAGGAGTTTTTCCCCAATAACTCAGTGGAATATTTTGTCTCCTACTACGACTACTACCAGCCCGAGGCCTATGTGCCGGCCTCCGACACCTTCATCGAAAAGGACGCCTCGATCAACGAGCACATTGAGCAGATGCGCCTCTCCGCCACTAAGGCGCTGCTGGAGCGCAACGACACCATCATCGTCGCCACCGTCTCGGCGATCTACGGCCTGGGTGATCCGCGCTCCTACCTGAGCATGATGCTGCACCTCTCCCGTGGTGACATCATCAACCAGCGCGATATCCTGCAGCGTCTTGCTGAGCTGCAGTACAAACGCAATGATGTGGAGTTGCATCGCGCCACCTTCCGGGTGCGTGGTGAGGTGATCGACATCTACCCGGCGGAGTCGGACGCCGAGGCGCTGCGGGTGGAGCTGTTCGATGACGAGGTGGAGCGGCTCACCCTGTTCGACCCGCTCACCGGCGAGCTGCTGCGTAAGGTGCCGCGTTACTCGATCTATCCGAAGAGCCACTATGTCACCCCCCGCGAGACCCTGCTGGCGGCGGTGGATCAGATCAAAGAAGAGCTAAAGGGGCGTCTGGCACAGCTGGAGTCGGCCAACAAACTGGTGGAGCGACAGCGGCTCGAGCAGCGCACCCGTTTCGATATCGAGATGATCCTGGAGCTGGGTTACTGCTCCGGCATCGAGAACTACTCTCGCTACCTCTCCGGACGTGGTTCCGGTGAGGCGCCGCCGACCCTGTTTGACTACCTGCCGGACGAGGCCCTATTGGTGGTGGATGAGAGTCACGTCACCATCCCGCAGATCGGCGGCATGTACCGGGGCGACCGATCGCGCAAGGAGACCCTGGTGGAGTATGGCTTTCGTCTGCCCTCGGCACTGGACAACCGGCCGATGCGCTTCGACGAGTATGAGGCGCGCTCGCCCCAGACCATCTATGTCTCCGCCACCCCGCGGGAGTACGAGATCGAACGCTCCGGCGCTATCGTTGAACAGGTGGTGCGCCCCACCGGTCTGCTCGACCCCGAGCTGGAGGTGCGCCCCGCCACCAGCCAGGTCGACGATCTGCTCTCCGAGATCGGCCTGCGGGTGGAGCAGAGCGAGCGAGTGTTGGTCACCACCCTGACTAAGCGCATGGCGGAGGATCTCACCGACTATCTGCACGATCACGATGTGAAGGTGCGCTATCTACACTCCGATATTGATACCGTGGAGCGGGTGGAGATCATCCGCGACCTGCGTCTCGGTGAGTTTGATGTGCTGGTGGGCATCAATCTGTTGCGCGAAGGGCTCGATATGCCAGAGGTCTCGCTGGTGGCGATTCTGGATGCCGACAAGGAGGGCTTTCTGCGCTCCGAAGGCGCGCTGATCCAGACCATCGGCCGGGCCGCGCGCAACGCCAACGGCAAGGCGATCCTCTACGCAGATGAGATCACCGGATCGATGCGCCGCGCCATCGACGAGACCGAGCGCCGCCGCAGCAAACAGATCGCCCATAATGAGGCTCACGGCATCACTCCGGAGACCATCCGTAAATCAGTTGCCGACATCCTGGAGGGAGCCTATCCCGGAGCCCCGGGGTCAGCCAAACGCTATGCTAAAGTAGTGGAGGAGCAGGCGGAGTATGCGGCCCTGTCGCCACGGCAGATGGCCAAACGCATCAAGGCGCTGGAGGATGAGATGTACCAACACGCGCGGGATCTGGAGTTCGAGGAGGCGGCCAGGGTGCGCGATAAAATCCGTGAGTTGGAAGTACAGGGTGTGCTGGCATAGCCACGGATGAAGTCTCTAGCGACTGATTTGTTTTGGTTTAAGTTGACAGGCCAGGAATAATTAGTTATGAAAAACGTGACTCTGTTCACATTTTGTTGGTTGCGTGGATTTTGTAATCACCTTTCCAGGATGGATGTTGGTAGTTCATAGGGCCTCTGGGGGGATGGCATGGGTAGTGACAGGTTCGGGATGATTCGCGACATCGTCGATGAGACCCGCTACGTCGGCCGGATGACGGGACGTTCGGAACTCAGTCGGCCGGTGTTGGCGGCGATGGAGCGCGTTCCCCGGGAGCAGTTTGTGGGGCCGGCGATGTTGCAGCACGCCTTCGATAACAGTCCCTTGCCGATCGGCTCAGGGCAGACTATCTCCCAGCCGTTTATCGTCGCCCTGATGACCGATGTGGCGGCGCCGGAACCCCATGACAAGGTACTCGAGGTGGGGACCGGATCGGGATACCAAACTGCGATTCTGGCGGAGCTGGTCAATCAACTCTATACCGTTGAGATCCTGCCTGAGATGGCGCGGGCCGCTAGGCAGCGCCTTGATACCATTGGCTACAACAACATCCACTACCGGGTTGGGGATGGCCGCAATGGCTGGCCGGAAGAGGCGCCTTTCGACATCATCCTGGTAACCGCGGCCGCAGTGGAGGTTCCGCCGACGCTGATCGAGCAGCTGCGGCCTGGCGGGCGCATGGTGTTGCCGGTGGGCGAGCGCTACGCCGCACAGGAGTTGGTGCTGCTGGAGAAGGATGATCAGGGCGCAGTTTCCCAGTCGAGTCTATTGCCGGTGGCCTTTGTTCCCCTGACCAGCGGCCACTGAGTTTTCAGTCCGACAACGGGGCTTCCGTGGCTCTGGCCAGAGCTGCCTCGATAAATCGCACAAAGGCCCTTGCAATTCGATCCCGGCTGCATGTATTATTCCGCGCTCTTCAGGCGCGTAGCTCAGTTGGTTAGAGCACCACCTTGACATGGTGGGGGTCGTTGGTTCGAATCCAATCGCGCCTACCAAATAATAAAGGCTTACGACTTTCGTAGGCCTTTTTTTGTTTCGAGGACATGTGTGGGGCGCATCCTGTGGGGCAGGCGGTCGGAGTCACTGCTATTATTCGGCAGCTAATAGGTATAGGACGGGCCGTGGCCGCCGCGTGTAATCGAGTAAAGTCGAATACAATGTCGGCCCGCCCCGGCCTATGTCTGCCGAAGCAGCGGATGTTTGAGTGGCTCCAGAAAACATGTCGGGGGGAGGGAGGCGATTAGCATGGCTGAAATGCCGGCACGACGGTTGTTGGTTACGGGCGGGGCGGGTTTTATCGGCTCGGCGGTGATTCGCTATCTGATCAATGAGACAGATCACCATGTGGTTAATCTCGATAAACTCACCTACGCGGGCAATCTGGAGTCGCTGGCTGCGGTGGACGGCAGCGAACGCTACGCCTTCGAGCGGGTCGATATCTGCGACCAGGCGGAGGTCGACCGGGTGTTCCGTGAGCATCATCCGGACCTGGTGATGCACCTCGCCGCCGAATCCCATGTCGATCGCTCGATCAGCGGTCCGGCGGAGTTCATTCAGACCAACATCACCGGCAGCTATGTGATGCTGGAGGCAGCGCGCCAATACTGGTCTGGCCTGGAGGGCCCCGCCAAAGCGCGGTTTCGCTTCCACCATATCTCCACCGATGAGGTCTACGGTGACCTGGAGGGGACTGACGATCTCTTTACAGAAGAGACCCCCTACGCGCCGAGCTCTCCCTATTCCGCCTCCAAGGCGAGTTCCGATCACCTGGTGCGCGCCTGGAACCGCACCTACAGGTTGCCGGTGGTGATCACCAACTGCTCCAACAATTACGGCCCCTATCAGTTCCCCGAGAAGCTGATCCCGCTGGTGATCCTCAACGCGGTGGCTGGTAAGCCCCTGCCGATCTACGGTAAGGGGGATCAGATCCGCGACTGGCTGCAGGTTGAAGATCATGCCCGCGCGCTGGTGAAGGTGGCGCTGGAGGGGCGGGATGGCGAGACCTACAATATCGGCGGCCATAACGAGAAGACCAATCTCGAGGTGGTCAAAACACTCTGTTCGATCCTCGATGAGCTGCGCCCGGAGCACCCCGAGGGCATCCAACGCTATGAAGAGCTGATCACCTACGTGGCTGATCGCCCCGGCCATGATCTGCGCTATGCAATCGATGCCTCCAAGATCGAACGGGATCTGGGTTGGACGCCAGACGAGACCTTCGAGAGCGGTATCCGCAAGACAGTGGAGTGGTATCTCGACAACGCCGGCTGGGTGGAGAATGTGGCCAGTGGCGAGTATCGCAAATGGATCGAGAGCAACTACGACAGACGGGGGGATGAGTGAGAAAGGGAATTATTCTGGCGGGGGGCTCAGGTACCCGGCTCTATCCGGTGACGCAGGTTGTCTCCAAGCAGCTGTTGCCAATCTACGACAAACCGATGATCTACTATCCCCTGACCACGCTGATGCTGGCGGGGATCCGGGATGTGCTTATCATCTCCACCCCTCAGGATACGCCCCGCTTCGAGCAGCTGTTGGGCGATGGTTCCCTGTGGGGCATGAACCTCTCCTATGCGGTGCAGCCCACTCCCGACGGTCTGGCCCAGGCTTTCATCATCGGCACTGACTTTATCGGTAACGATCCCTGTGCCCTGGTGCTTGGGGACAACGTCTTTTTTGGCCATGAACTGGCCACCGATCTGCTGCGTGCGGCCGAGCGTGAAAGCGGCGCCACCGTGTTCGCCTACCAGGTCAATGACCCGGAGCGCTACGGTGTGGTCGAGTTCGACAGGTCCGGCAAGGTGATCAGCCTGGAAGAGAAGCCGGAGCAGCCCAAGTCCCGCTACGCGGTGACCGGCCTCTATTTCTATGACAATCAGGTGGTCGATATCGCCCGTGATCTGAAGCCCTCCGCCAGGGGCGAGCTGGAGATCACCGACCTCAACAAGCGTTATCTGGATGCGGGGGAGTTGACCGTCTCCCTGATGGGGCGCGGTTATGCCTGGCTCGATACCGGCACCCATTGGTCGTTGATCGAGGCCTCCCAGTTCATTGAGACCATCGAGCGACGCCAAGGGCTGAAGATCGCCTGTCCGGAAGAGGTCGCCTGGCGCTCTGGTTTCATCGACGATGCGCAACTGGAGCAGCTGGTCGAACCGCTGAAGAAGAGCGGTTATGGACAATATCTGATGGGCCTGCTGCAGGAAGGGCGTTAGAGATGCGTGTGACACCGACCGCGATTCCCGATCTGCTGGTAATTGAACCCAAGGTGTTTGGTGACAGCCGTGGCTTCTTTTTCGAGAGCTTCAATGCCAAGGCGTTCCAACAAGCGACTGGGTCGGATGTGAGATTTGTGCAGGACAACCACTCGCGCTCCCAGCAGGGGGTGTTGCGCGGGCTGCACTATCAGATCCAGCAGCCCCAAGGCAAGTTGGTGCGGGTGGTCCAGGGGGCGGTGTTCGACGTGGCGGTGGATATCCGCCAATCTTCCCCCAGCTTTGGTCAATGGGTGGGGGTGGAGCTGACCGAAGAGAATCACCGCCAGCTGTGGGTGCCGGTCGGCTTTGCCCACGGCTTTGTCGTGCTCAGCGAGAGCGCCGATTGCCTCTACAAGACCACCGACTACTATGCCCCTGAACATGAACGCTGCATCCGCTGGGATGACCCAGAGATCGGCATCGAATGGCCGCTAATCGGTGAGCCACAGCTTTCAGCCAAAGATCAGCAGGGGCCGTCCCTTGCAGAGGCGGAGTTCTTCCCATGAGAATCATGCTGACAGGGGCCAACGGCCAGGTCGGATGGGAACTGGCAAGGAGCCTGATGCCTCTGGGTGAAGTGGTCGCACTAAACCGAACCCAATGTGACCTGTCACGTCCTGAGACAATCCCCGGTATCGTGCAAGAGATCAAGCCGGATCTGATCGTCAACGCCGCTGCCTACACTGCGGTGGACAAGGCGGAAGAGGAGGAGGTGCTGGCCACCACCATCAACGGCACCGCCGTCGGCGTGCTAGCGGAGCAGGCGAAAAGGCGCAACGCGCTGCTGGTTCACTACTCCACCGACTATGTGTTCGACGGCACCAAGTCGACTCCCTATACCGAGGAGGACGAACCCAACCCGATCAATGCCTATGGACGCAGCAAGCTCGCTGGTGAACAGGCTGTGCGTGAAGTGGGTGGAGAGCATCTAATTTTTCGCACCAGCTGGGTCTATGCAGTGCGGGGTTCCAACTTTATAAAAACAATACTAAGGTTGGCATCCGAACGAGATGAACTCAAAGTGATAGCCGACCAGCTTGGGGCGCCAACTAGTGCGGAATTTATTGCAGATATAACTGCCCTCTGCCTCTACCGTCAGGTCCACGGTAATGTCTTTGCAGAAGAGATGGTCGGCACTTATCATCTTGCCCCAACCGGTGAGACCAGTTGGCATGGGCTTGCGGAATACGTCATTGCAGAAGCGCAGCATTATGGCTTTAAATTACGTACCGCGTCTGAAAATGTGTGTCCGGTTTCTTCCACTGAATACCAACTGCCCGCACAGCGCCCAGTTAACTCACAGCTTGTTACGCAGAAACTTGCTGATGTTTTGGGAGTGCGTTTGCCAGTTTGGCAGGATAGTGTGGATCGGATGTTGAGTGAGATGTTAGCTGGGAAGTAGGGGGGGTACCGCATGAGCAATTTGACAGCATCCTTTTTGAGAATTACCAAGGGGGAAACTGTGCAAGTCGTTGTATGGAGGCTTTTTCGTACCATCTTAGTTAGTTCAACACGAAATCCGTACAAAAACTGGAAGGGTTTTATGTTGGGTGAGTTCGATATCTCGAGGCGTTTTTCGACCAACCTTGGTTAGGCTGCTGGTCTGATGTCAGAATATGTATTGGTGCTAGCTATTGGCCGGAGCGCAGTATATGGAAAACGATGAAGTGAAATTCTCATCCGGTTTGTTGGAATTGGACGTGAAGGGTGGAAATGATGGCTACCTCGTTCCATTGGAGGAGCGGTCGGAAGTGGTGCCATTTTCCATCAGGCGAGTCTACTATATCTATGGTGTAGGTGACGGTCTGCGCCGTGGCTTTCATGCCCATAAAACACTGAAACAGCTCATAGTCTGTGTCTCAGGTCAGTGTACAATTGATCTGGATAATGCATGCCAGCGAGAGAGTTTTCGTCTCAATCAGCCTAATGTAGGGTTGCTGATTAACGAGCCAGTGTGGCGCGAGATGTACGATTTTTCTGATGATTGTGTACTCATGGTGTTGGCTAGTGAGCACTACGACCCGAATGATTACATCCAGAGTTTTCGTGAGTTCAAGGCATTTGTGCGTAGGATGCCAGGTCCAAGTGACCGCGTTTAGTGTGGACGCAGATGCATAGATTGTCAGATTTTTTTGAACGTACCGAGAGAGATGGCAGTTTTCTTCAGACCCAGTTTGCTAACTCATCCCAGCCAGGGAGCGTATGTTTTGTGGCGGCGGACAAGTACCTGCGCCAGGTAAACGGGAACCCGGCCATCGCCTGCGTGGTGACTACTGAGGCGTTGGCCGGGAACGTCGATGTGGCTAAGGGGCTCGCGATATCCCCAACCCCGGAAAAGGCATTTTACCAGCTGCATAATCGACTAGTCTCCGAATTTCAGATGCGCCCAAAGCTGGAGCCTTTTGTCGACCCCAGTGCCAGAATCCACCCCTCTGCCTATGTGGATAAGTATGTCTGTATCGGGCCGGAAGTGGTGGTTGAACCCGGTGCCGTGGTACTGGGCGGCACTATCCTTAAACGGGGTGCATTGGTTGGACCTAACGCCGTTATTGGGGCCGATGGCCACTTCTACAAACGCTACGATGGACATATCTTCCGTGTTTTGCACGCCGGTGGCGTGGTTCTAGAACAGAATGCGCAGGTCCTTTCAGGAGGTGTTGTCTCAAAGGCGCTGCATACGGATTTTACCGTGATTGGATTAGAAAGCGTTGTCAGTATAAAGGCCCATGTCGCCCATGGATGTAAAATCGGACATCGCTGCATCATCGCAGGAAATGCCCAAGTCTCTGGATATACTGAGATGGATAATGATGTATGGATAGGGCCTTCGGCAACGATAGGGAATTTGTTGAAAATTGGTGAAGGAGCATCCATTGAGGTTGGGAGTGTGATCATAGAAAATCTTGACGCTGGTCGACGGGTATCGGGTAATTTTGCCATTGATCATCGCTCCAATATGATGGATTTCGCAAGAAAGCGGCGGCGGGGGAGATAATAATGCTAGATATAACTGTGGGATGTATTCCAATGGAATTTGGCTTCAAAGGTGAGCGAAGTTACATTCAGGGGCCAGATCTTGTGAATGGCGTGTTGAGCCATTTTGCTGGGAAAGAAATACAAAACGTCAAGTTTTCTATCCATGGTTTTATCAATACACCGCACTGTACCCTTTCAATCTATGCAGCTGACCCAAAAAATAATACTGGTGAGTTCAGGGGTTATTTGACGCGTGATGGAAAAAAATGGTGGCTAGAAATAACTGCTAGAGACCAGAAATCAGGAGTAGAGAACAGGTCGCCATATGATGAAAATGCTATTATCTCGCAATGCAATATCGAGGGTAAACAAGTTTCGTTAACTGGCAGATCTGCCTACTCGTTTATGGAAACGATTGTCTCAATGACAAAGCTTCTTTTGACTGAATTGATCCGACCGACGGGTGGGAAATGGATATTCACGGCCATTGAGATCGATGAATACTTCGATCTAAGAGAAAACTTATCAATTAAGCTTTTGCATAATTTCCAGAACAAACTTGTCAAATCGGAAGTGCTATCTGATGATGTTCGCGTCGGCATCATCTATTTTTCATTGGTGAAACCATGATCGGTATCGAAACTATTTCGATCTATCTGCCGGGGGGGCGTGTAGACAATACCCAGCGTCTCGAGAAATTCGATATCACCGAGGAGTTCCTGCGGACAAAGACAGGTATGACTCGCCTCTCCCGCAAAGGCGCAGGGGAAGAAACCTCGGACATGTGTTGTGCTGCGGTCAGGGTGTTGATGGAGGAGCGGGAACTCCCGGCGGAGGAGATCGAATGCCTGATTGTTTGCACCCAGAATCCTGATGGCTACGGATTGCCTCATACCTCGGCCATTGTGCATGGCAAGCTAGGCCTGACCAGAGACTGCGCCGTCTTCGATATCTCCTTAGGTTGCTCCGGCTATGTCTACGGCCTCTCGGTGATCAAAGGCTTCATGTTGAGCAACGGGTTCACTCGGGGGATTCTGGTGACGGCAGACCCCTATTCCAAGGTGATCGATGAACAGGATAAGAACACCTCTCTGCTGTTTGGCGATGCGGCGACGGCCACGTTAATAAGCGATAGGCCGAAGTGGGATATCGGTAGGTTCTGCTTTGGTACTGATGGTACTCACAGCTCCGCGATTAATGTAAAAAGCGAAAATCGACGGCTCGAAATGAACGGTCGAGCGGTATTTAATTTTACCGCTACCGTGGTGCCGGGGAACATCAGCAGAACCCTAGAATTGAACGGCCTAGAGAAGGCTGATATCGATCGTTTCGTGCTACACCAGGGCAGCCGCTACATTAGGGATACTCTGGCCAAGCGCATGGGCCTAGCACTGGAAAAAGTGCCATTTCAGGCGGGCGACTATGGGAATACGATCTCTTCGTCGGTACCGTTGATTCTGGCCAATGAAGAAGATGCATCCAAGCATATCCTAATTTCTGGGTTTGGCGTGGGACTCTCTTGGGCGAGTACCGTATTAACCAAAGTCAATATTTGATGGCAGATTTAAGAGGAAATATGAATGAAAGCTACCGCTGATGAAATAAGGGCCATTATTGAAGAAACTGGGACCACCGCAGATGTTGCCCAACTTGATGAAGGTATGAACTTCTCCGACGCTGGGATCGACTCCCTCGAGTCATTCAATATTCTGCTAGGCGTGGAAGAGAAGTTTGGCATCACTATTCCCGAAGAGCAGACAGAGGGACTTAACAGCATCACGGCGATTATTGCTTGCTTGGAAAAACACTGATTGGCAACAAAAGAGGATGTTTCTTTGAGTAGTACGGTGACTGTGTGGCACAACGGGAGGGGAGATATGCATATACCTTTTCTTGATCTGAAACAGATCAATGCCTCCTATGCGGCAGAATATCTGGGTGCATTGCAGCGGGTTCTTGACTCTGGAAGATATGTCCTTGGCCAGGAGCTTGATTCCTTTGAAGATGAGCTTGCTAGTTTCTGTGAGGCGGGAGAGAGCATCGGAGTGGGTAATGGGCTGGATGCGTTAACAATTGTTTTGCGCGCGCTTGATGTGAGGCCGGGGGATGAAGTTCTGGTGCCGGCCAATACTTTCATCGCTTCATTTCTAGCTATCTCTGCCGTGGGCGCTACGCCGGTTCCGGTTGACCCAGAACCTGAAAGCTTGCTTCTTGGGGCTGCTAATCTGGAGGGAAAAATCACCGCCAGAACCAAAGCCATCATGCCGGTCCATCTGTACGGCCAAGTCTGTGACATGGATGCCATTAATGCTGTTGCCAATAACCACGATCTTCATGTAGTGGAAGATGCGGCCCAGGCTCATGGGGCGCGATATAAAGGCCGAAGAGTCGGTGCTCTCTCCACAGCCTCAGGGTTCAGTTTCTATCCGGGGAAGAATCTTGGTGCGCTGGGTGATGGTGGAGCTATTGTTACGAACGATCAGGATTTGGCTGAGCGTGTCAGAATGGTTCGAAGCTACGGATCTGTAACTAAATACTGGCATGAAAAAAAGGGGGTTAACAGTCGCCTTGATGAGTTGCAGGCCGCGTTTCTGAGAATACGTTTACGGGATTTGGATAAGGAAAATGAGAAGCGTCGGATGATTGCGGACTACTATCTGAATAACATACGCAACGATAGTGTGAGGTTGCCGCAGATTCCACCGGATACACTGCCGGTTTGGCATTTGTTCGTGGTGCGGGTGTCGGATAGGGAACAGTTCATTGCGTACTTGACCGCCAACGGTATCGAATCACTGATCCACTATCCAGTTGTCTGCCATAAACAGAACTGCTATGCAGAGTTGTATAATCATGATTGTCAGGTGGCAGAGCAAGCGGCTAACGAGGTTGTCAGTCTGCCTATATCACCGGTGATGACACTGGAACAAATGGAGTATATCGTGGAGGTTACGAATCGGTGGGGGAGCTGATCATTGGCTGCACAGAAAGTATCTGTTCGTATACCGGCTTATAATCATGAGAAATATATTGAGCGTTGTTTAGATAGCGTGCTTGAGGATAGCTATCCGAATAAGGAGCTCGTTATCATTAACGACGGCTCGACAGATCGAACCCCAGAATTAATTGACCAATGGATAAAAAAAAATCAACCAGAATTTCCAGTCTTATATGAATCTAGGGAAAATAGGGGGTTGCCTAAGACACTGAATGAATTGGTTGCTCTATGCTGTGGGAAATATCTGGTGTCACTTGCAAGTGATGACTATTTGTTGGACGGCGGGATTGAGGAAAGAGTTCGTTACTTGGACGAACACACAGATAAGTTTGCAGTGATCAGCGACTGCATCGTCGTGGATGATGGCGGAAATTTGCTTCACGATAGCGGGTTGACCGGACTCTATTCTGCTAAAGTGGAAAAATATTACAATGCCGACGGGTTGCTTGATGAAATTATCAGCAATTGGTCTGTGCCAGGTCCTGTATTAATGGTTAGAAGGAGTCTGTATGACAAGGTGGGGCAATACAACGAGAAGCTTGAAGTTGAGGATTGGGACCTTTATATTCGAATGGCTTCGCAGAAACTGCTTGGCTTCGTGAATAAAAAAGTGAGTGCCTATCGTCTTCACGATAAGAATATTTGTAGGCGTAGCGACAAAGTGATATGGAGCCATAAGCAGCGATTGAGAATCGCCATAAAAAATTTGGCCAATGTTCCATCTGGATATAAAATATCTATGCTGCGCCAAGTGTTTTTCTATTTCTATCTTGCTTTTATTCGCCGTGGGAATTCAATGTGACGGAAGTCACCGTGTTTTATTCTTCAACGATGCAGCGAAGTCCTATTGCTGGGTCCATTCAGTTGCTCAAAGGGTTGCTCAATAAACGACAGCTCTTTCTTGAGTTGGTGGCTTCGATTCTTCGCAAACGATACAAGGGCTCGTACTTGGGTGTTTTTTGGACCATGCTCAACCCATTAATGACGATGTTTGGGTTGGCGTTGGTTTTTCCCTTGATCATCAAGTTTCGAATGGATGATTATATTATCTATCTTTTTTCTGGGATTCTGGCCTGGAACATGATCAGTACGTCTGTAGTAGGTGGGGGTGATGCGATCCTGGCCAATCAAGGGTTTATTCGCAAGGTTTATCTACCAAAACTGATATTTCCTATAGTGTTGGTGAGTGCTGAGCTTGTCAATACAGTTGTTACCGCTATGATGCTGCATGTCATTGCGCTAATTTTTGACTTTTCGATTAATACGAATATTTTTTATTTGCTTGCTGCTATTGTTCTAACTTATCTGTTTGGTATTTGTGTGGCTGCTATAACGAGCGTACTGGTGGTCTATTATCGTGATGTAAAATATATGCTCGGCGTGGTGATGCAAACTTTGTTTTATCTTTCTGCAATAATTTTCCCTATTACATTATTACCAGAAAAATACAGATTTTTTATGGAGTTTAATGTGTTCTATCAGTTTGTGCGGCTTTTTCATCAGGCCATCTACTATGGAGATACTAGTGACTGGTCATTGTTTGCAATACCAGTGATTGTCGTCTGTGTGATGTTTTTTTTGGTGATTTTGCTTCATCAGAAAGTCGATCGATATGTTGTTTATCGGCTCTAAGATGCCAGCCTTTGTTCGCGTAGAAAATTTGTCTATCGATTTCTTGAAATATGCTGGCGGTGAGCCATCATTAAAAGCCGATATTATTTCAATCTTGCAACGGCGGAAGCAGAAAGATAGAAGAATAAAATTTCGGGCTGTTTCTGATGTAAACTTTTATCTCGAGAGTGGTGATCGTCTTGGGGTGGTCGGTCGGAACGGTGCGGGAAAAACCACTTTGATGAAGGCGATTGCGGGCATCTATGCCCCAGCGGCTGGATCTATTCAGTTAAAAGGTAAGCTTATACCATTGCTCGAATTGGGTACCGGATTTGATCCGCTTAGTTCTGTGCGTCAAAATATCTATTTAAATGGAGCAATACTTAATGTCCCCAAGCAAAGAATTATCGAGCTAGAACCCAAAATTCTTGGGTTCGCGGAATTGGAAGATTTTGCAGATCAGCCGTTAACAGGCTTATCCTCTGGTATGCGCTCTAGGTTATCGTTTAGTATCGCTTCTTTTTTAGATCCAGAAATCCTTCTGCTTGATGAGGTGTTTGCTGTAGGAGATAAGTCATTTGTTAAGAAAGCAAAGTCACGCATGCTAGAACTAATTGAGGCGAGCAAGATAGTGGTTTTCTCCTCACATCAGGAAAATCAGATTCTAGAAGTTTGTAATAAGGTGGTCGTAATGGATAAAGGAAGAATACTTTTCAGTGGAGGGCCGGAATTTGCCCTTGAATTCTATAATGAGAAAATTATTAAATCTAACCTAAATTAGGTAGCTGGATGTGAAAATTCTACTTGTTTTGCACACATATGCCGCAGATGGAGACTTTGGGAGTTTTGCTCTCCAGCTTATAGAAGGCTTTTCGAATACTGGTGCCGAGGTTCACGTTATTAAAGCGAATGATTTGGTGGATGGTTTGGGTGCAACCTCTATGTCAAAGGCGTTAGATTCAGATAAAATTAGGACCTATTTTAATCACAATAAATTTGATCTTGTTTTTAATACGAATCATTCTGGCATGGGGGGCATAATTAAAAAGTGTATAGGTCATACGCCAGTTATTAGTTGGTTGGTGGATAGAAATCCATTCCTGCATGCAGGGAAGTGCGAGAGGAATCTGTTCCGTAAAACAAATCATGTAATAACATCATCTAGGGTTAATGTTGAGAATTTAATTCGAAGGTTTGGCCTCAGTGAGGATAATGTTCATTATTATCCATTTATGACGAATCCGTCGTCGTTTTCTTTCGTTAAGGACAAGACACTTAATTTGTGCTTCATTGGCTCTTTTTTTGTTAACGAGGGCGTTATTTCTGATCTATTGTTGAAAAATTACGGCAATAAATATTATTCAAGAATAATGGATGCAATAGCTTCATTGGAAGATGATTTTGATCAGGATGATCGGGCTTTAGTGAGAAGAATTGGAATCAGGTTTCCACTGCTAATGCAGAATATTTCGGCGGCGAGGTTTAAAGGCTCGGTTGGTAATATTATATCAAATAAGAAGCGCCTCGATGCCCTGTCTGCTGTATCAGACTTGGGGCTTCATTTATATGGGACAGAAAATATCAGTGCTTTGGCTGCGTACTCGCCAAGAGTAGCAAGCTGTTTTCATTCATCCATGTATGTTAATTCTCGGGCGCGTCTTTGCGATGTTTACGATAGATCAAAAATAGGGGTGAATATTAACCATCATCAGGCGACTACTGGTTTATCTTATAGGGTGTTTGATATTTTGGCATCAAGTGCCTTGCTGGTGACTAACAAGCAGAAAAATTCAGATCTAGATTATTTATTTGGTAAAGATAATCCTATACCCACTTATGCTACAGCGTCTCAGCTAAGAAAAATATGCCAGCATTTTTTACAGTCTGATTCAGAGAGGAATCAGTTGGTGCGGGAATGTAATAAGTTAATTGCTGGAAAGCATACATTTGACGTGAGAGCGATCGATATAATAAAAATTGCTTACCCTGATTTTGTCGCAAAAAAAGAAAAGCCAAAGGTTGAATTTATCGATAGTCGGCGCTTGTTAAAGGATGAGTCGTTTCAAAAAAATGCTAATTCTGGTTGCGGTATCGTGGATTATGTTCGTGTAATGTCTAAAATATATTCATACGCAGCAAATAGGATAAGTTCGTAGCATTATGAATATAACTGTTTTTATTCTTTCGGCGCAGCCGTTTGATGTGGCGGCTAAGGCTCTCAGATCATATGTAAAATATAATGGGCAACTGCTGGGTAAGGATGTAAGGTTTTTTTACAAATCAGATATGGATAAAGGTAATACTCTTGATCCAAACGACGGCGGTCTTCCTTGCGTGGTTATTTTGCGTGCGAATGAGTCGCTGGACTTTTCATTTTTGATTAGCAATGATCGCCAAAAAATAAAATTTATATATATAAACCACTCGCCTTCTGAGTTTCAGAGGCATATGGTTAATCTTCAGTCTTTGGTGCGTAAAAAGATTATTGAAAATAATGGGGAAGGGGGTGATGGTTCTTCCCTTCTTTCCACGGGAGAATTTTGCGAACCTTTTTGTCCCGAGCAGTTTGATTTTTTTGAATTATGTTTGTTTTTTGTAAATGAGAATAAAAAAACTCCTGTGTCTACGCTGGGGATAGATCTTTCGATGCATTGTCATCTGTCCAAAGATAGTCAATTTGTTGTTAAGCGATTTGATGTTCCAGGTTTCCAGGCTATTCTGAAGTTGCTCTCTAAAGCTGGAAGCTTATTTCGAAAGCGCGTTGAGATGGAGCGGTCTGATGAGGGTATTGACTTTCTTTTGGCGCCACCAACTGTTGGGGAGGATCCGCTTGACTTTATTAATAAAAATATTTGTGATTCAAGAACTGCGGATGTCATTTGTGCCTTGCGTGAAATAAATGATGTAATTGGTGGTCTTGATGTCTTTGTTAACCATAATGCAGTTAAAAATATATCTTTATTATATAAAATATTGTGTTCTAGTGATGTTGACTCTTTTGTTTTTTCTGGACAACGGATTCAGAAAGATATTTATGCAAAATACAAGATTTTTGTTGTGGGGCGTCCCCATAGTCAACGTGCGCTGAAAAATATCATATCATTCGACATGGGTCTTCCAAGGACTTTATTCCTTTATGATAAAATGTATTTTAATGACATAACAAAAATGATTGGAGATGCGGCGCATGCCTTGTCCTATTATGAGGCACATAATCTCGTCAGCGAGATCGTTAGGCTTCAAGATAGGACGCTGAGGCAGGAGTTATTGGAGATTAAGAATGTTGCATTTGCTAAGTATAGATCACGCAGCATTAAGCAGTTAATGTCTAAGTATCGTGATCATATTTACGGTGATTGAGTTCTGTTATGATGAGGGCAATGAGACGTATTAAAGTTGATTGTGATGCCGGTTTTCATGTTTGGAGGCGATGTCATGGCGGCTTCATGTGATATTGCGATTGTTATGGCTGCGTGCAATGGGGAAGAGTACATACGGGCGCAGATAGAAAGTATACAGAATCAGACGATTGCTAATTGGAAGCTTATTATTCGTGATGATGAGTCGACAGATTCAACGCTGGCTATCCTCAGTGAGTTGGCAAATAATGATGGGCGAATCAAAGTTATTGCTGATAAATTAGGGCCTCAAAAGTCTGCGCAAAAGAATTTTTCATTGCTTGTCAATGTGGTTATTGGGTGTGAGTGTGGCTATGTGTTTTTTTCTGATCAGGATGATTTGTGGGAAAGAGATAAGCTTGAAAAAATGATGATGTATATGCATGTGGTCGAAGCTGATTTCCCTGAAGCCCCTATTATGATTCACTCTGATCTTATTGTTGTGGATGCGAATAATAATGAGTTGGCGAGTTCCTTTTTGAGATTTCAGGGGCTTCGGCATGAGAATATATTTCCACTACGTGTCCTTCTCGCTCAAAACTTTGTTACTGGTTGTGCGTCTTTAGTGAACTTGTCTTTATTAAAGATTGCGGCTCCATTCCCAAATGAAATGATGATGCACGATTGGTGGCTTGCGCTTTGTGCGGCATCAACAGGGAAGTTGTTGTTTGTACCTGAGAGAATGGTGCGCTATCGACAGCATGGTATGAATAGCATTGGCGCGAAGGGATATTGGGCACGGCTGAATCCCTTCGCCACAAGTATCATGTTTCGTTGGAGGCGTGGAAAAAAGAATATTTCTGGCACTATCAACCAAGCAAGAGCGTTAAGTATGAGGGTTGATCAAGAGCTCGCTACGGGAAGCGTGCCATTGGTTTATATGGATACAATTAGAGCTTATGCGAGGCTCATGCAATTATCTCCAGCTGCGCGGCTGGGATCGCTGCAAAAATATAGAATACAGCGACAGACTTTGTTGACGGATCTGATATTTAAATTACGAGTCTTCTTTATGTAATTGCGATTTAAACACTTTGGATCTGGTGGCCTTCGCAGATTAAAGATACAAAAGACATTATTTTTACTGCGAAAGGTTTCACTGCATACAATCCATTAATTTCGGTAACGGATGCCTGCCACTCATGTGGCAGGTCTGTCGGGATGTATTCAGCCGCTGCGCTCTATCGAACCGGGACGCTGCAGCAGGTGGGACTGTCCGCTGCCGTGGTCCATCATGTGGGTCCGGCTATAGTTGGGGGAAAGCATAGTGATTTTGCCGTCTATCATGGGCACTGGGCACTGGGCACTGGGCACTGGGCACTGGGCACTGGTCTGGGCGTTCGTCAAGAACATGCCAAAGCCCCTCTTTTGGCTCTTGCTTCCCCATCGTCTGGCGTGAATCTTGCCTGCTTGTGGTATTTGCGCTGCGCGGTCAGGGACGATTGGTTGTGCGTGCGAAGTGGCATGCGACCAATGACCTGCCTAGAAGGTGGCGCAAACGTTGGGAAGTTTAGGTGAATCGGGTTGCCTCCATCAAAGATATCTGACGTGCCTTGGATAAACGCCTCTTTCCGCTGCGCTGAGCCATGGAGAAGCAGGTGTCAGATCGGGTGACGGTGGGCGATAACGTGGGCCGGTCGCCAGTCTCGCTGATCATCGTGAATCACGATGCTGGCGCCATGCTGGCCGATTGTATCGCCTCGAGCCTGGATCAGGTCGAGGAGATCATCGTTGTCGATAATGCTTCTTCGGATGACAGTCTTGCACTGCTGCAGAGTCGTTTTCCCAATGAAAACCGCCTTCAGCTGATCCGAAATCACGAAAATCTGGGTTTTGCAGCCGCCAGTAACATCGGTCTGACATGGGCAAATGGGCGCTACCTGATGCTGTTAAACCCCGACTGTCTGCTGGATCCTGAGTGTATCGGTCGGTTGGTGAGTGTTTATGAGTCTCGTCCTGAGATCGGCATGGTTGGGGGCCTGCTGCTGAACCCAGGCGGCACCGAGCAGGGTGGTGGGCGCCGTGCTGTTCCAACGCCCTGGCGCTCTTTTGTCCGGGCCTTTGGTCTGCATCGCCTCTCCCACCGCTGGCCGCGGCTGTTTTTCGATTTTCATCTACACGAACAGCCCTTGCCTGAGCAGCCGATCGAGGTCGAGGCGATCTCCGGCGCCTGTATGCTGGTCAGTCGAAATGCCCTGGAAGATGTCGGGCCGCTCGATGCGGGCTATTTTCTGCATTGCGAGGATCTGGACTGGTGTATGCGCTTTCGCCGCAAGGGTTGGAATATCCTGTTTGTACCGGATGCAAAGATCATCCATTATCGCGGCGTTTGCGGCCTAGGCAAACCCATCTTTGTTGCCTGGCATAAACACAGGGGCATGATTCGGTTCTACCGCAAGTTTTTCAAACACCAGTACCCTGGTGTGTTGATGTGGTTGGTGGGATTGGGAGTCTGGCTCAGATTTGGCGCGACGGCGCTCTATTATCTGCTGCACAGTGCTAGTTGCAAAGTGGGAAAACGGCGTGGCTGATAAGATATACGGTGTGATAGGCGCGACCAGTCTGGTCGGGGCGGCTCTGCTTCCCAGGTTGGTAGCGTCAAACTGCAGGGTTGCCGCATTTTCCCGGCGCAAGCCAGAGAGCGAAAACTCAAACCTGCGGCCGGGTTCGCTGGTCTGGAACCCGAAAGGGGTGGAGATCACCCACTGGATCTCGCTGGCTCCGATCTGGGTGCTAGCGGAGCTGCTCCCCATGCTAGAGGATCGGGGCGCGCGCAAGGTTGTTGTCTTGAGTACCACCAGCCTGTTCACCAAATCCCGCTCAGAGAGTCCAGCAGAACAGCGGCTTGTGGAAGGGATAAGGACTTCAGAAGCGATGTTGGCCGAGTGGGCCGGTAAACATGACATCGAATGGGTGGTGCTGCGACCGACACTGATCTATGGCCTGGGTAAAGATCGGAACATCTCCGAGATCGCCAGGATGATCAATCGGTTCGGTTTTTTTCCACTGCTGGGCGAAGGGGTAGGGCTGCGACAACCCATACACGCAGAAGATGTGGCACAGGCCTGCCAGGCTGCGCTCGATCTGCCCGAAATAAAAAACCGTGCCTACAATATCTCTGGCTGCGAACAGCTTAGTTACAGAGAGATGGTGCTGAGGATCTTTCGCTGCATGGATAAACAGGAGCGGCTCGTCTCCATTCCCCGCTGGGCCTTCACGATGATTCTGCTGCTGCTGCGCAGGTTTAGGCGTTTCCAGGATTGGTCGGTCGCGATGGTTGACAGGATGAACCAGGATATGGTCTTCGACCATGCCGAGGCAGAGCAGGACATCGGTTTCAAACCCCGCCCGTTTCGCCTGGAAGCGGGCGATCTTCCATAGGCGCGGTACGTATTTCGATCTGCGATCCGGTTCAATCAGCAACTGCTTGCGTTGACCTCCGCAGACGATAGAATATCCGCCGCTTAGCTCCAGCAGAGGCTTGCTCGTGCCTGGAGTGCAAGCGCGGCAGGCTGGGTACACCCGGAACACCGCAATCGAATAGCCAGCCAGGCTTCTTGGGGCCTGGCTTTTTTTCATGTGGCCTCTCGTATGGGCCACCACTGACAAGGAAAGAGACATGCCTGTCATCACCCTCCCGGACGGTTCCACCCGTAGATTCGACAACCCCGTCAGCGTCTACGAGGTGGCGGCCGACATCGGACCAGGCCTGGCAAAGGCGACCCTGGCTGGTCGGGTCAATGGAGAGCTGGTGGACGCCAGCTTCCTGATGGAAGCGGACAGTGAGCTGGCGATCATTACCAGCCGTGATGAGGCGGCGCTGGAGCTGATGCGCCACGACGCCGCGCATGTGATGGCCCAGGCGGTGCAGGAACTCTATCCGGGCACCCAGGTCACTATCGGTCCGGCCATCGAAAACGGCTTCTACTACGATTTCGCCCGCGAAGAGCCCTTCACGCCGGACGATCTGAAGAAGATCGAGCAGCGCATGCACGAGATCGTCAAGCGCGATCTGCCACTGCAGCGTGAGGTGTGGGATCGAGCCGAGGCGATCAAAATATTTGCCGAGCTGGGTGAGGACTACAAGGTCGAGATCATCCAGGACATCATCCCCGAGGGCGAAGAGGTCTCCATCTATCGTCAGGGCGACTGGTTTGATGTCTGCCGCGGCCCGCATCTGCCGAGCACCGGCAAGCTCGGCAAGGGCTTCAAGCTGATGAAGGTGGCAGGCGCCTACTGGCGCGGCAACTCCGACAATGCGATGCTGCAGCGCATCTACGGTACCGCCTGGTGCGACAAGAAGGCGCTCAACGCCTATCTGCATCGGCTGGAGGAGGCGGAGAAGCGCGACCACCGCAAGATCGGCAAGGCGCAGGATCTCTTCCATACCCAGGAAGAGGCGCCGGGCATGGTCTTCTGGCACGACAAGGGCTGGAGCATCTACCTGAGCATCGAGCAGTACATCCGCGACAAGCTGCGCAACCACGGCTACCAAGAGGTGTGCACGCCTCAGGTGATCGACCGAAGCCTGTGGGAGAAGTCGGGTCACTGGGAGAAGTTTGGGGACATGATCTTCACCACTCATTCCGAGCACCGGGACTATGCGATCAAGCCGATGAACTGCCCGGCCCACATCCAGATCTACAACCACGGCCTGAAAAGCTACCGCGATCTGCCGCTGCGCCTGGCTGAGTTCGGCTCTTGCCACCGCAACGAGCCCTCCGGCACCCTGCACGGACTGATGCGGGTGCGCAACTTTGTGCAGGACGACGCCCATATCTTCTGCACCGAGGAGCAGATCCTCTCCGAGGTTTCCGACTTCATCGACCTGCTGTTCGAGGTCTACCGTGACTTCGGTTTCGAAGAGGTGCTGGTGAAGCTTTCCACCCGCCCGGAGCAGCGCGTCGGCTCCGACGAGCTCTGGGACAAGGCGGAAAAATCTCTGGAAGACGCGCTCAATCACAAGGGGCTGGAGTTCGAGCTGCAGCCGGGGGAGGGCGCCTTCTACGGTCCCAAGATCGAATTCTCCCTGCGCGACTGCCTGGAGCGGGTCTGGCAGCTGGGCACGATCCAGCTCGACTTCTCCATGCCAGAGCGGCTTGGTGCCCACTATATCGCCGAAGACAACAGCAAGCAGGTGCCGGTGATGCTGCACCGGGCGGTGCTTGGCTCCCTGGAGCGATTCATCGGTATCCTCATCGAACACTACGCCGGCTCCATGCCATTGTGGCTCTCTCCGGTGCAGGCGGTGGTGATGAATATCACTGATCGCCAGGCCAAATATGCGGAAAACAGCGTCAAAGCTCTGCGTGAAGCCGGTTTTCGTGTCGAATCGGACTTGAGAAACGAGAAGATTGGCTTTAAAATCCGCGAACACACGTTGATGCGAGTGCCCTATCTGCTGGTCGTCGGTGACAGGGAGATGGAACAGGGCAGCCTGGCCGTACGGACCCGTAAGGGTGAAGACCTCGGCAGCATGCCGCTGCAGGAGTTCATCGCGAAAGTGGCTGCAGAGGTGGCCGAACGTGTGAATTAGGATAAAGCACCGCTGGGTCGGTGCTTTTCTGCTTTCGAGTGGTTGAAAAGCCTGAGTGGCCAACTCAACCATAGATCAAGGTAATGAGTCGCCTTGGTCGACCGGTTTTCGTCAGGTTTGTCTGGCGAAACCAGTGGCACACCAATGTGCCACAGGCAGGCCGTCGTAAGGCATCATGGCCTGTTTTGGAGCTGAACTTCTGCGGAGGAAGCGACTATCGCTGCACCAAAAAAGCATCGCCTGAATGACGAGATCAATGTACCCCAGATCAGACTGGTGGGTGCGGACGGCGAACAGTTAGGAATCGTTTCGTTGAGCGAGGCCAAAGCGGTGGCCGACGAGGCGGATATGGACTTGGTTGAGATCGTACCGAACGCGGAGCCTCCGGTCTGCCGCGTGATGGACTACGGCAAGTTTCTGTTCGATGTGAAGAAGCAGAAACAGGCGGCCAAGAAGAAGCAGAAGCAGGTGCAGGTTAAGGAAGTGAAGTTCCGACCAGGGACGGGTGCAGGGGATTACCAGGTAAAACTACGCAACCTGGTACGTTTCCTTAGTGATGGGGACAAGACCAAGGTAACCATGCGGTTCCGCGGTCGTGAGCACGCACATCGCGAGCTGGGGCTGGAACTCCTGCAGCGGGTGGAAGCCGATTTGGCCGAATATGGTCAGGTGGAGCAGAAACCGGCGATGGAAGGCCGCCAGATGGTGATGGTGCTGGGTCCCAAGAAAAAGTAACCAAAAAGGCAGGCCCAATAGTGGGATCCCGCCACAAATTGCGGAGTTGAAGCAATGCCAAAAATCAAGACCAATCGTGGTGCCGCGAAGCGGTTCAAGCGCACCGCATCCGGTTCGTTCAAACGGAACGCATCACATCGTCGTCATATCCTGACGAAGAAGAGCACCAAGCGGAAGCGCCACCTGCGTTCCCCAGGTACCGTGCACAAGTCCGATGTGGCTGCCGCCCGTCGCATGATGCCTTACGCCTAACCTTTAACGAATCGGTACTGAAGAATGTCCAGAATCAAACGTGGTGTACAAGCACGCGCCCGCCATAAGAAGGTGCTTAAAGAAGCGAAGGGTTATTACGGTGCCCGTCGCAAGATCTATCGTGTCGCCAAACAGGCGGTCATCAAGGCCGGCCAATACGCCTACCGCGACCGCCGCCAGAAGAAGCGCCAGTTCCGCGCTCTCTGGATCGCCCGAATCAACGCCGGTGCGCGTGAGTGCGGTCTTTCCTACAGCCGCATGATCGACGGCCTGAACAAGGCATTGGTCGAGATCGATCGTAAGATGCTGGCGGACCTGGCGGTACACGACAAGCCGGCTTTTGCCGCGCTGGCAGAAAAGGCCAAGGCCGCTCTCTCCAGCTAAAGCCTGTCGTCGAGTGTGGGCGGCTGTCCGCATGCATAACGGCGTCTATAAAGGGGGAAGGCCTTTGGGTCTTTCCCCTTTTTTGTTTCCCTCTCGAGGATGATTACAGATGAAAGATTCTGTGCTGAATCTGCAACAGCTGACGGCGGACGCAGAGCGCGCAGTGGCCTCAGCCGATGACCTGACCGCTCTGGATGAAGTGCGCGTCAAATATCTTGGCAAGAGCGGCCTGCTGACCGACCAGTTGAAACAGCTGGGCAAGTTGCCGAAACAGGAACGCCCGCAGGCGGGGCAGGCGATCAACCAGGCCAAGCAGGCATTGCAGCGTGCTATCGAGGCGCGCAAGGCGCTGCTTGAAGAACAGGCATTGGCAGTACGGCTCTCCTCTGAGCAGATCGATGTGACCCTGCCGGGGCGTGGCTTGGCAAAGGGCGGGCTGCATCCGGTTACCCGTACCCTGGAGCGGATCGAACGCCTCTTTGCTCATGCCGGCTTTGATGTGCACGAAGGCCCCGAGATCGAAGACGACTACCACAACTTCGAGGCGCTCAACATCCCGGCGCACCATCCGGCCCGGGCGATGCACGACACCTTCTATTTCGATGCCCACATGCTGCTGCGTACCCATACCTCGCCGGTACAGATCCGCACCATGGAGAGTGGCACGCCACCGATGAAGATCATCGCGCCGGGGCGGGTCTACCGTTGCGACTCCGATCTAACTCATACCCCGATGTTTCACCAGGTGGAGGGCTTTCTGATCGATCGGGATGTCTCTTTTGCCGATCTCAAAGGGGTGATCTACGACTTTCTCAGCAGCTTCTTCGAGAAGGATCTGAAGGTGCGTTTTCGTCCCTCCTACTTCCCCTTCACCGAGCCCTCGGCGGAGGTCGATATGGAGTGTGTGATGTGTGGTGGTGAGGGCTGTCGGGTCTGCAGTCACACCGGCTGGCTGGAGGTGCTGGGCTGCGGCATGATCCATCCCGAGGTGTTTCGCCACGTCGGCATCGACAGCGAAGAGTACGCCGGCTACGCCTTCGGCATGGGGGTGGAACGGCTCACCATGCTGCGCTACGGGGTCAACGACCTGCGGCTCTTCTTCGAAAATGACCTGCGGTTCTTGAAACAGTTTGCATAATAATTGGTCGCGAATGGACGCGAGTCACCGCTAATTTCCGCAAAAAATATTTGCGTTTTATTGCGGTGATGCGCGTCCATTCGCGGTTTGAAAACGATTCAATAAAACGGGCAGAAAAATGAAATTCAGTGAAGCCTGGTTGCGCGAGTGGGCCAACCCTGCGGTCGCCACCGAGGAGCTGGCCGAGCAGTTCAGCATGGCCGGTCTCGAGGTAGATTCGGTGGAGCCGGTGGCCCCCGCGTTCAGTGGCGTAGTGGTCGGCGAGGTACTCGCCATCGAGCCACATCCGGATGCCAACAAGCTGCGTATCTGCAGCGTCAATGTGAATGCTGAAGAGCCGCTGCAGATCATCTGCGGCGCGGCCAATGTGGCCGAGGGGATGCGGGTGCCGGTGGCGGTAGTCGGTGCCCGCCTGCCCGGTGACTTCAAGATCAAGAAGGCCAAGCTGCGCGGTGTCCAATCCCTCGGCATGATCTGCTCCGCCAGTGAGCTGGGTTTGGCCGATAGCTCCGACGGCATTATGCCGCTGCCGGCGGATGCCCCGGTTGGCGATGATTTCCGCGACTGGCTGCAGCTCGACGACCAGACCATCGATATCGATCTGACTCCGGACCGGGGCGACTGCCTGGGCCTCGCCGGCATTGCCCGCGAGGTCGGCGTGATCAATCGCTGCCCGGTCACCCCGCCGCAGATCGACGAGGTGCCGGCGGTGATCGATGACCGCTTCGAGGTACAGCTGGAGGCCACAGAGGCCTGTCCACGCTACCTCTGTCGGGTGATCAAGGGCATCAATCCGACGGCCGAGACGCCGATCTGGATGCAGGAGCGGCTGCGTCGCAGCGGCATCCGCAGCCTCAGCCCGGTGGTGGATGTGACCAACTACGTGCTGCTGGAGCTGGGTCAGCCGATGCACGGCTTTGACCTCGGCCAGCTCAGTGCGCCGATTCGGGTGCGCATGGCCGAGGCAGGCGAGAAGCTGACCCTGTTGGGTGGTCAGGAGGTCGAGCTGAAGCCCGACACCCTGCTGATCGCCGATGTGAATCGTCCGCTGGCGCTGGCCGGCATCATGGGCGGCGAGGGCTCCGGGGTCAGCGCCGAGACCAGCGATATCCTGCTCGAGAGCGCTTTCTTTACCCCCACCGCGATCATCGGCAAGGCGCGCGCCTATGGCCTGCATACCGACTCCTCGCACCGCTTCGAGCGCGGCGTCGATCCCCAGTTGCAGGCGCAGGCGATGCAGCGGGCCACCGCGCTGCTGCTGGATATCGTCGGCGGCGAGGCGGGGCCGGTGGTGGAGGTCAGTGACGAGGAGAAGATCGAGGCGCGCCCGCAGATCCTGCTGCGCCATCAGCGCATTCAGCGTCTGCTTGGCATCGAGATTTCCACCGACGAGGTGGAGGATATCCTCAGCCGCCTGGAGATGCAGTTCTCCGCCGAAGAGGGGGGCTGGCAGGTTACTGCTCCCAGCTGTCGGTTTGATATCTCCATCGAGGCAGACCTGATCGAAGAGGTCGGGCGCATCTACGGCTATGCGCGTATCCCCATCCGACGTGGCGCCTTTGGCATGGAGTTGCGTGGTCGAGCTGAGGCTGACTTTGATCTGCTGCGTGCTAAAGAGCTTCTGGTTTCACGGGATTATCAAGAGGTTATCACCTACTCCTTCATCAGCCCTGAGCTTCACAAGCAGCTCGATCCGGGGCGTGATGGGGTGCGTCTGGCGAATCCGATCTCGGCCGACATGTCGGTGATGCGCACTAGCCTCTGGCCGGGTCTGCTGCAGACCGCCCGCTACAATCTGTCGCGCCAGCAAGAGCGGGTACGCATCTTTGAGTCCGGCCTGCGGTTTCTCGAGAGCGCAGGCGAGATCGATCAGCGTCAGATGTTGGCGGGGCTGATCACCGGCCCGCAGCTATCGGAGCAGTGGGGCGGTGCAGCGCGTGCGGTCGATTTCTTCGATCTGAAGGCAGACTTGGAGGCACTGTTTACCTTGACCGGGGCAGGGGCAGGATTTGCGTTCAGTGCTGCCGAGCACCCGGCGCTGCATCCAGGGCAGAGCGCCGCGATCGAGTTTGCTGGTCGGCAGATCGGTTGGATCGGTATGCTGCATCCTGCCCTGGAGCAGCAACTCGATCTGGATGGCAGTACCTATCTGTTCGAGGTCGAGTTGGAGGCTCTCAATGCGGGCCGCCTGCCGGCGTTTGCTCCGCTCTCCAAGTTTCCTTCGATCCGGCGCGACATTGCACTGCTGATGGATGCGGAAATCCCCTTCGACAGGGTTAAACGCTGCGTGCAAACGGCTGCCCCAGAAATTGTGAAGGACATCCGTCTTTTTGATGTCTATACTGGTGAGAAGGTAGATTCGGGGCGAAAAAGTCTCGCTTTGGGATTGATTTTACAGGAATCTTCCCACACTCTTACGGACGAGGAAGTGGATGCGGTGGTCGATGCTGTGCTCAAACGGTTAGCCGATGAGCTTGGCGCGAAGTTGAGAGAGTAGGGTATGTCACTGACCAAAGCTGATATGGCTGAAAGGCTCTTTGATGAGTTGGGCCTCAACAAACGTGAAGCCAAAGAGATGGTGGAGATGTTTTTTGAAGAGATCCGCCGTGCTCTTGAGGAAGGCAGTCAGGTGAAGCTCTCAGGCTTCGGAAATTTTGACCTGCGTGAGAAAAAGCAGCGTCCCGGTCGTAACCCAAAAACCGGAGAAGAGATCCCGATCTCCGCCCGCCGAGTGGTAACCTTCCGGCCGGGCCAGAAACTCAAGGCGCGAGTGGAAGCCTATGCTGGATCCCAACAGCAGTAACGTTGAACTGCCTGCGATCCCTGGCAAACGCTATTTCACCATCGGTGAAGTCAGCGATCTTTGCCAGGTGAAACCTCATGTGCTGCGCTATTGGGAGCAGGAGTTCCCCCAACTCAAACCAGTAAAACGGCGTGGAAACCGCCGCTATTATCAGCGCCACGATGTGCTGATGATCCGCCAGATCCGCAGCCTGCTCTATGAGCAGGGCTTCACGATCGGTGGCGCCCGACAGCAGATGTCAGGTGAGCATGCCAAGGATGACCGCATCCAGAGTCAGCAGATCGTCAAGCAGTTGCGCATGGAACTTGAGGATCTACTTCAGATCCTCAAGAGGTAGCCTTTTACGATTGACAACAGCAGGGTAACTGCATAGTATTCTCCCTCCTTTGCGGAGCTGCTAATTTTCCCGCCAGGTGGGAAGTGGATCCGCGGGGATCTGGAACCAGGTCGATTGGCCTGTATCGCCAGAATTTCCGGGCGTAGCGCAGCTTGGTAGCGCACCACAATGGGGTTGTGGGGGTCGGATGTTCGAATCATCTCGCCCGGACCAATTTTCTATAATACTTTCAGTGGGTTGCAGGGATGCGCTCAATATCAAGAAAGGCGATTGCGTAAACTTTGCGTAAACTGCGTGTGGGTGTATTGCTCTAATGCTGTTGTTTCTGCCTTGCCGGAACCTCAACCGTTGTCCATTCGTGGCCATCCAAATAGAGCTTTGTCGTGCTCTCGCGGGTGTGTCCGCGCAAGGTCTGGATCTGCTTCAGGCTCCATCCCTGTTTCTCTCGCAGCAACTCCCCAAGCCCAAGCAGCTCATGGAATGACGGCCTGGCCGCCGGCGCCATATCGTCGAATAGGCCCGTCGCGTCACGCGCCTCCTTAAAGCCGTTGCTGATCTCTTGCAGGGAGAGCTGGAAGGGGTGTTTTTTCTCCTTACTCCTCCTCACCCGCCTGGGCCTGCGGTGAACCAGGTAGGGGCAGGCGCGCGAGGCTTCGATGATCTCGGCGTCTGCCCTCAGAGTGGGTGACAGGCAGTGAGAGCGGTATCCGTAGGTAGGTTGATGTTCTTAGCGATCTTCATATGTAGTAGTCGGGACTTAATCTGACAGTTACCGATTTCGATGGCGTGACTGTCAGGTCAAATTCAGCCGATGAATTTTTCCTTCCAGATTTGTTTCCC
>NZ_KQ557141.1:0-49804 GCF_001443665.1 endosymbiont of Ridgeia piscesae
GCGCACTTCGCTGATTAAGAGTTTCTTCCGCATGTCAGATACAAAGTATATTTTGGCAAGTTCAAAAATAGACTGCCAATACTTTCGGAACGATTAATATGTGGACGCCGCTAATGAAACCCCTTACGACCTGTTCGTCAACGGCACGGTGAAACGGTGAAACGGTGGAATCTGGTGGGTTGGTTCTTCCCGGTGAGTGATTACGGCTGGGATCTGCTGCTCGCCCACGAACTCTACGGTGACCTGGATTACCTGGAAACGGCCCAGGACCAGATCCATTTCACCCTGGGCGCCAATCCCTCCAACATGACCTATATCACGGGCATGGGCTATAAACGCCTGCGTTCAACCGTTGACCAGGAATCGCTGCACGATGGCATCGAAGCCCCCGTAACCGGCTTGCCGGTTTCACCCATGGTGACCGGCTATAGCTGGAGCAACACCTACGAGCGGGACATCGGCGATTACACCTGGCCGTTGGATAATCCCGATTGGGATACGGGGGGTGAAGTCTACGGCCTGCTCGAAAAGAGCTATGACGGCTGGAACATCAACGGTGAGTTCACCATTGAGAAAATGGCGGGGATGCTGACCGCCCTGGCGGTATTGACCCCCCGCGATGACGAGCGGTATCCCCACCCTGAATTCACCCTGTCGGTGGAACAGGTGGAGAACGGGGTGTTTAGGCCCATTTTGGCGTTCAAAAATGGCGAACCCCAAAGCTACCGGATCCTCTGGCATGAAAACGACCAACCCGTCAGCGCCGATCCCGCTTACCTCCTGCGCCAGGATTTCAGCCGGCCCGTGTGGAAACTGGCTGCCGAGGTCATTACCGCGGAAGGCCGCCGCTGGTATGCCGAAACCCGCATCAACACCCGCGACTACGGCAATACGGATATTCCCCTGGAGCCGTTCCCCGATGACAGTGCCTCCACCCTGTTCCATCTGGACGGCAGCCTAGCGGACGCCAACGGGGTGATGGCCGACCTGACCTTATCGGGCAATGCTCGTTTTGATGACGGCGACTTGTACTGGATGCAGAATTCAGCGGGCTCCGCGTTGCGCTTCGACGGCTTCGGCGATCAGGCCCAAGTCAGCTTCAACATCAGCGACTACCTGCCCGAGGGCAAGCGCTATGAGGATGTCGCCGAGGTCACTATCGACGGGCTGTTCTATTTCGACTCCCTGGGACCGGTCAATGATGATGTGCTGAACCTTCTCTACCTGCGCCAGTCTTGGGGCAGCGGTATGCAGTTGACTCGCTACAACTGGACCAGCCATATCCGGGCTGACTTGGGCAAGACGCAGAATTCAGGCGATGCAATCGACAACGCCTTGCGCCCGCATGAATGGCATTACGTCCAAATGATCTACAACCGCAGTCACTACATCCTGCAGGTCGACGGCGAGGAACTGGTGAAGGTCGCCCACGACAATCAGGACAAGCTGTTCGACCAGCGTGACATCGAGCTGAAGTTCGGCAATTTCCAGGGCTGGGTTGATGAGGTCCGCTTCAATGTCGTGCTACAGGACCAGACCGACACCGATGGTGACGGCATCCTGGATAGCCTGGACCCCGACGATGACAATGACGGGATCCCTGATGAGTGGGAACTCCAATATGGTTTGGATTCCCTGGATGCAACAGATGCTGGTCTCGATGCGGATGGCGATGGCTTCTACAACCTGAGCGAGTTCTATGCCGCAACCAGCCCGCTGGATGCCAATGCGTTTCCGGGCCAAGGGAGTGCCGGCAAGACATTGTTGGGCGTCTACCACGGCAACCAGGGGTGGGCGATCCCGGATCTGCAAGCCATGGAGGCCTGGCAGGAGGATAAGAAGCACGCGGTGGTCACCCTCTTCACCAGCTTCGGCGAGTCGCAGCGCAACAATCTGGTGACCTACCAACTGCCCAATATCTGGAATAACGGCAATGTGCCGCTGATCAGCTGGGAACCCTATCTGGATGGGGTCGATCCGGAGAGCATCGAGGCGGATATCGCTAATGGTGACCATGATGCCTACCTCGCCAGTTGGATGAGCGGGCTGAAAGGCTTTCTCAGCGGCCCGGACGCGCTGTTTGGCACGGCGGATGACCGGCGGGTCTATATCCGCCTTGCCCATGAGATGAATGGCGACTGGTATCCCTGGTCGGCCCGCTCTGTGGGTGAGAACCCGGCCGACTATATCGCTATGTGGCGGCATGTCCACGATGCGGCAACGGCGATCGGCCTGGGCCGGGAACATGTGCAGTGGGTCTGGTCGGTCAATGCCAGTGATCACGGCAGCTATGGCTGGATCGCGGAAGACTACTATCCGGGGGACGCCTATGTGGATTGGCTCGGCATCGACGGTTACAACTGGGCCAGTCGTGCCGCCGATCAGACCTGGCGCACACCGGCCCAGGTGTTCGATGACATGCTGGGGCGTCTACGCAACATCGCGGACAAACCCGTTGCCATCAATGAGGTGGCGGCACAGACCAATGCGGGCGCCAATCTGGCTGAAAAGAACAGCTGGATTCAGCTGCTGTTCGCCTATCTGAGTCAAAACAATATCGGCATGCTCTCCTGGTTCAACGAGGACAAGGAGTACGACTGGGCCATCTTTGCAGGCAGCTATGGTGATGAGGCGGTGGCCACGGGTGAGAAGGGCTACTCCGCCTACAGAACAGCCGTACAGAGTGATCAGTTGATCCCTGCCGATAGCGGCAACCCGAGGCTGCTGAGTCAGGCACAGTTTGAGGGTGATCTGGATGTGCTGACCGGCTTCAGCCTGCTGGGCGAGGCAGGCATCCGCCTGGTCGATGGCCAGTTGGTGTTTGAGCGCACCGCCACCAATGGGGTCGAGCACACCGGCCTGCTCAGCGAGCAGAGCTATCGTGGCGACCTGGAGGTGATCCTGGAGTACGCCAGTCTCAGCCAGTTCTCCGAAAACGCCTACCAGCCGAACCTCATCCTGCGCCTCACCGACGATGGGTTCGACCAACAGACCCTCAACGGCCGCCATGTCAGCGTCAAACACAAGATCCACTCGGGCATCCCCGGTTACACCTGGTTCTACCAGTGGGATGACCAGGGCCAGAGTGTGGGCGCCAGCTTTCCGCAGCGCAGGACCAGCGGCAAGCTGCGCCTGCTGCGCCGGGACGGAGTGGTCAGCGGCTACATCCTCGATCAGAACGATCAGTGGCTGCAGATCAATCAGGCCGAACCGGGCGCCTTCCTGCTGGAGGGGCCGGCCCGGGTCAACGTCTATGTAGATGCCCAATACAACGACAGCTACCGCTACGTCTTCGAGGGCCTGACCATTCGCCACGACGAGGATGGCGATGGCCTGTTGAACCAGGAGGAGGCGCTGCTCGGCACCGATCCGGTCCAGGCCGACTCCGATGGCGATGGCCTAGGTGACCGCGCCGACCTGCGACCGCTGGATGCGGCCAGCCGCCGTGCCTATCCGCTGGGTAGCCTGTTTCCCAATCCGGCGCTGGATGTCTCGATCCATAAGGGCACTGACGGCCGACTGCTGATCCTGGTGAGAAACGACCACCACAGCGAGCAGCTGTTCACCGCCCAGCTGCCAGGACTGAGCGCCAACAGCCTGGTTGAGGTAGTGTTCGAGCAGCGCAGCCTGCAGAGCCAGGCCGATAGCTTCAGCGAGACCTTGCCGGCCAACAGTCGCCGGGTCTATCGGCTCGATTACGACCTGGCCCCGCTGTTCGATCCTGCCGACTTTGTCGAGATCGTGCAGCCGATGGCAGCGGGTGCTTGGAGCCTGGATCTGACTGGTCTGGCCCTCGATCTGGAGCAGGGTGCGGGCCTGAGCTGGGCGATCGAGTCAGTCGATGACGCCAACCTGACTGCCAGCCTGGATGGTGCCCAGCTGACCCTGACCCCCCAGGGGGCGGTCTGTGGCCTGACCCACGTCCGTCTCAGTGTCAGCGACGCGCAGGGTCGCAGCAGCCAGATCGCGCTGCCGGTCCGTTTGACCGGCGCGCCGGGTGCGGAGCTGATCGCCAACGGCGGGATGGAGCAGTTCGATGCTGACCCGCTGCATATCCCCGGCTGGACCGACTTCCGCTGGGAGGGTGATATCCAGCTCAACCACACCGACCTGGCCGCATTTGCCGGCGAGCGCTCGGCGCTGATCCAGGGTTATGGCCCGGCCAAGGCGGCAATCTACCAGAACCTGAGCTTGCCCGTCGGCACCTACCGGCTGCGGGCCAAGCTGGCCTCGGCGGATCTGCGTGAGGGGCTGTGGGGCCAGACCAGCCTGCTCTACTTGGAGTTTGCCAGCCGCGAGACCATCAGCCAGACCTTGCTGGAAGGGGACAACGCCAGGCGCCAGATGGAGCTGGTGTTCCGGGTACCGGAAGCGGATCAGGTCACCCTCTACTTCTTCAACTACGGACCCGGCAGCCTGTTTGTCGATGATGTCAGCCTTAGCCTGGTGGAGGCCTGCGCCCAGCCGGAGGAGGGCTTCAGCCTGGGCGAGACCAGCCTCAAACCTCTCGACTACAACCCGCCGGTCAGCTTTGAGGAGATCCTGCTGCACGGCTACTGTGACGATGAGAGTTTTGCCGGGCGCGAGGTCTGCCAGCGCCTGCAGGGTGTGGATATCGACAGCCTCAAGCCGCAACATGCCGCCGCGCCGCGGCTGCTGGCCGACTTCGAGCAGGGCAGCACGCCGCCCTTCATCCAGAGCGGTTGGGACTACACCGATCAGGCGCTCAATGGTGAACGCTCTGTCCTGCTGCAGCCGGGCCGCTACCTGGATGGCTGGAACGCCCAGGGTATCCCGTCCGACTGGCTGCGATTCGAGGTCGACAACCCCTCGACGGAGCCGCAGCGCTTCTATGTCGAGATCCGCGACGTAAAGTCCAACGATTACTGGTCGCGGGTCAACTGGTACACGGTGGCCGCGCCGGGGCGTTCCACCATCCAGGTGCCGCTGCAGATCTTTGTCGGCGAGAAGTCGGTGATCAGGGAGCGCCGCCGTCTCGACCTGGCAAACATCACCCGGCTGGTGCTCTCCGCCGCGGATGCCGCTGTCGCCCTCACCATCGATGATGTGCGACTGGAGCCTGAGCCTGCCTATAGCAACGACTTTCCACGTCTGATCAAGCTCGATGTCGGTAGTCTCGAGAGTCCACTGTTCCACGAGTTCACGCCGCTCTACGCCTCCACCAGCTATCGTGCCCAGCGCGGTTACGGCTTCTCTGCCGATGCGGAGATTAAACGTACCGAGGATCGCCGCCACCCGGAGAACCTGCTGCGCGACTGGATCTCCCTCAACAGCGGCGGCCTCGACTTCGACCTGCCGGACGGTGAATACCACGTCTGGATGGTGCTGGAGGACCCCGGCTACTGGGAGTACTACCCCAACTACGAACACCGGGCGGTCTACGCCGAGGGCGAGAAGGTTCTGGACGAACAGCCGACGGTGGCCGATTTCTGGGCCAGATACTACCGTCACGACGACGCGGAGGATCTGCCCGGTGACGACATCTGGCAGCGCTACATCCCGGCTCGCTACCAGCCATTGCAGTTCGATGTGCTGGTCAGCGACGGCCAGCTCAACCTGCGCTTCGAGGGCAACGACAGCCCCTACACTCTGGCCCTCTCGGCGTTGGTGATCTATCCGACCAGCGAGGCGGCCCGGGGTGAGGCCTTTCTCGCCGAGCTCTGGCAGCAGCTGAAGCAGCAGTATGGCTACGAATATAAACAGGTTGCGCCACCTCTGCCACAACACGTCAAACCGACAGGCAACGCCCTGGATGGTGCGCTCTCCCTGTTCCAACGCAGCTCGGCGCTGGATGTCTATGCCACCGACTGGCCAGATGCCGCGGAGCAGGTCGACGCACTCAGCGCCTCTCTGGCCCAGGGCGAGTATGAGCCGCTGACGATCAGCCTGTATGCCCATCAGGCCCAGCAGCTGACCGACGCGGTGCTGGAGCTACCGGGGGTGGAGGTGACGGCCAGCCAGGTGCGCAACAAGCTCTCCCGGGTCACCCAGGATGGCTCGGTCTACACCAGTCGGCCACGCATCCTCGACCCGCTGCAGCTGCCGCTGGAGCTGGCCGCCGGGCAGTCGCGCCGCCTCTGGTTCGATCTGCACGCCCCGGCAGAACTCGCCCCAGGCACCATCGAGGGCAGCCTGCGCCTCAGCTTCAGCAACGGCCAGAGCCAGGAGCTGCCGGTCTCGGTGGAGGTCCGCCCCTACAGCTTGCCCGCTGCCGATGTGCCGCTGGGCTACCTGGGGCTGGCGCCCCAATACCCCGGTAGCGGTTTCCCCGAGGTGGCGGCGAAGCAGGAGGCGGAGCTGCAGGCCTCGATCGCGCTGCTGCACCGCTACGGCATGACCGGCGTTGATGGCGGCATCGGTGGCCCGCTGTTCAAGGGTTACAGCGATGGCCAGCCGGTGATCGACTTCAGCCAGGCCGACAAGACCATGGCGGCCCTGCAGGGCCTCTACAGCGGCGAGATCAACAGCTACGGCGGCATCGGCATCCAGGGGCTCTCGACCTACTCGACTCAGGATACCAGCGCCTATGGCAAACCCTATGTGGAGGTGCTGGCCGACCTGCTGGCGGCGATCGAGTCCCACGGCGCGGCCAACAACTGGCTGTCGCTGATCCACACGGTTGGTGACGAGCCTGAGGGTGAGGCGATCCAGGACTCATTGGCAGCCGCCCAGGCCTTCCACCAAGCCGACCCCCAGAGCCGCACCAGCGTCTTCTCCAGCCTCACCGATCCGGCCAGCGATCCCCGCGCCGCCTTCGCCGGGGTGGTCGACCGTATCTATGTCACCCACCACAGCGCCGCCGGGCTGCAGCACATCGTCGATCGGGGCAGCGAGTGTGCCACCTACAACTTGCGCAGCCGCTACCACCGGGGCGTCTATCAGTACAAGCTGGCGCGGGAGTTCGGCTGCCGGGGCCACATGCAGTTTATGTGGAGCTCGGTGCATGCCGACCCCTGGTACGACCTGGACGGTCGCGAAAGCGAACAGGCCGCCGTCTTCACCCACGCCGACGGCAGCCTGCGCCACACCCTGGAGCTGGAGCGCTACCGCGAGGCGGTGGACGACTACCGCTACCTGCTGAAGCTGGAGCAGCAGATCGCCGCCAGTGACGACTCGACCGCCAAGGCAGAGGCCCAGGCCTGGCTGCAGGCGACCCTCGATGCGATGGAGATCGGCCACGATCGGCCCCACGCCTGGAGCGAGGCAGAATTGGACGGGCTGCGTCAGCAGGCCGCGGCACATATCGAACACCTGCTGCCGGATTACGATGCCGATGGCATCCCGGACGCCCTCGATGCCGACGACGACAACGACACCCTGCCCGATGATTGGGAGCTCCGCTACGGCCTCAATCCCCTGGATGCCAGCGATGCCACCAGTGATGTCGACGGTGACGGCTTCTCCAATCGGGTTGAGTTCCAGGCCAACAGCGACCCCACCGACCCCAGCTCCACCCCGACTGGGGAGCATCGCCTCGGCACCGTGCTCACCGACGTGCGCGACTGGAGCGGCCAGCGCCCCTTCATCGATCTGTTCAAGGTAGCGCGCCCCTGGTTCACCCAGTGCGACTACTGGGTGAACAATCCCGACCCCGGCTGCACCGGCGATACCGCCTGGTACACTGGCGAAAACGCGCTGCTGGATCTGGACGAGAACGGCTGGGTGCGCTCCGTACCCGCCCCCGGGGCGGACCCCGTTTACACCTCCGTGGCCACCTACTGGGACGTGCCGCGCCAGTTCCCCGCCGGGCGCTATCTGCTGCTCTACGACGGCGAAGGGACCCTGGAGTACCTGGGCGGGATGCGCCTGATCGAGGAGGAGTCGAGGCCGGGGCGCCATGTGGTGATGCTGGACCGGGCCAACGGTGGCTTCCACCTGCGCATCCGCGCCAGCGACCCCAATGGCACTGGCGACTACATCCGCAACATGCGCCTCATCCCCGAGGCTTTCGAGACGGTCGACCCCCTGCCGCTCTTCAACCCGGAGTTCCTGGAGCGCACCCGCCCCTTTCAGGTGCTGAACTTCAAATACTGGATGCGCATCGATGACGCCCCCCCCGCCACCTGGGCCGAGCGCCCGCTGATGGACAGGTTGAGCTACGCCGGGGAGGAGGGCGTGCCCGCCGAGGTGATGGTGGCGCTGGCCGACGCGGCGGACGCCGCCCCCTGGTTCAACATGCCCCACAACGCCGATGACGACTATGTGCGCCAGTTCGCCACCCTGGTGCGGGACCGGCTGCGGCCCGATCTGCCGGTCTACCTGGAGTATGCCCACGACTTCATGTTCAGCGCCAATGGGGGCTGGATCGAGGAGCAGGGCAAAGCGGCCTGGCCCGAGGCCAGCGAGAGCGACCTGCAGAAGCGCTTCTACTGGTACGGCAAGCGCGCCGCCGAAATGTGCGACATCTGGAAATCGGTCTGGGCCGATGGCGCGGGGCGGGTCCACTGCGTGGTGGAGAGCCAGATCGGCAATAGCTGGATCAGTGAGCAGATCCTGGAGTGCCCCCTGTGGGAGGGCGCCCCCTGCGCCGGCCACGGCCTCGACGCCCTCGCCATCACCCCCCAGTTCGGCGGCTACCTGGGGATCACCACCCACGAGCAGCAGGTGGAGGCCTGGACCCAAGAGGCCGACGGCGGCCTAACCAGCCTCTTCCGCGAGGTGCACGAGGGGGGGCTGATCCAAGATGGCCCACCCGGCGGCGCCCTGGCCGCGGTGATGGAAGACGTGGAGGCGCAGAAGGCGGTGGCCGACCGCTACGGGATGGCGCTAGTGGGCTCGCGCGGCGGCGAACACATCGCCGGTAACGGCGCGGTGATCTACAATGAACCCATCACCCAGCTCTTCATCGCCGCCAACCGCGACCCGCGCATGGGGCGCGCCTACACCGACCTGCTGGACGGCTGGGCGGCGCGCGGCGGTGGCCTCTTCATGCACCAGAAGGACATAGGTGCCTTTAGCCAGTACGGCAGTTGGTCGGCCCTGGAGAACCTCTCCGACACCCATTCGCCCAAGTACGACGCCCTGCTGGGCTACCTCAACGGCACCCCCTATGAGTCGGTGGTCTCCCTCGACCTCTCCGCCGGCGAGATCAGCGAACAGGGGGGGGCGGCCGCGCTGCTGGTCAACCTGGACCGCCCCTACGAGAGTGATGTCACCGTTCAGCTCGGCCTCCAGGGGGGCGCCCAGGAGGGGAGCGACTACACCCTGGCGAGCCACACCGTCACCCTGCCCACCGGCCAGACCTCGGCCAGCGTGACCCTCACCGCCCTGGACGATGAGCTGATCGAGGGGCGCGAAAATGTCCAGATCACCATCGTCAGCGTGAGTGCCGGGCTGCGCCCCATCCGCCAATCCCTGCGCCTGGAGATCTTCGACGAGGATGTGGATGGCGACGCCATGGCCGACGACTGGGAACGCCACTTCGGCCTCGACCCCAACGACCCCAACGACGCCCACCAGGACTCGGACGGGGACGGCATCGACAACCTGGCCGAGTTCACCGGTCGCACCGACCCCACCCGCGACCAGGGGCCACCACCGCGCCTGGGCGGCAACCTGGGTGGCATCGTCGACTGGACCAGCCAGTCCCCCTTCATCGACCTCTTCAAGATGTCGCGCGAATGGCTCACCCAATGCGACTTCTGGGCCAATGAGCCCGAGCCCGATTGCAGCGCGGAGAACTCATGGGATACTGGAGAGCAGGCGCTGCTGGACCTGGACGAACACGGCTGGGTGCGCTCCATGCCGGCCCCGGCGGACGACCCGATCTTCACTCGCGTCACCACCTACTGGGCCTTTTATCCCCAATTCCCCGGCGGCCGTTATGTGGTGCTCTATGACGGCGCCGGGACCATGACCTATGGCCTGGGGGCGCACAAGATCGATGCGGAATCGAGCCCCGGCCGCCACCTGGTGGTGTTCGATCCGGGTGAGTCGGCGACCCTCACCATCGCCGCCACCGACCCCGATGGCACGGGCGACTACATCCGCAACATCCGCATCATCCCCGAGGCGTTGGCCGAGGAGTTGGCCGCCAGTGGCGACCCGGTGCCGCTGTTCAAGCCCGCCTTCCTGGAGAAGACCCGCCCCTACCAGGTGCTGCGCTTCATGGACATGATGCGCACCAACAACTCCCCCCTGGGGCGGTGGGCCGACCGGCCGGAGCCGCTGGATGCCCGCTACACCACCGACTACGGGGTACCCCTGGAGGTGATGACCGAGCTCTCCAACACCCTCCAGCGCCCCCCCTGGTTCACCCTACCGCACCAGGCCGACGACGACTTCGTGCGCCAATTTGCGCGCCTGGCCAAGGAGCAGCTCGACCCCACCCTGCGGGTCTACCTGGAGTACTCCAACGAGGTGTGGAACGGTCAGTTCGAGCAGTCCGGCTGGGTGCGCTCCCAAGGCGAGGCGCTCTGGCCCGACGCGGTAGCCGACGGTCACACCAAGCTGCTCAACTGGTTCGGCAAGCGCACCGCCGAGATCTGCCATCTCTGGAAGCAGGTGTGGGGCAACGACGCCTACCGCGTCACCTGCGTCATGGGGGCCCAGGCGGCCTGGAGCCGGGTCGCCGAGCAGGCTCTGGAGTGCCCCCTCTGGGACGAAGGCCCCTGCATCGACCACGGCATTGACGCCCTCGCCATCGCCCCCTACATCGACAACCTGGGGCTGGCCCGCTACGAGGCCGAGGTAGAGGCCTGGACCCAGGAGGCCGACGGCGGCCTGACCAGGCTCTTCAATCAACTGGAGCAGGGCGGCGAGCTGAGCGATGGCCCCCCCGGCGGGCAACTGGCGGCCACCTTCTCCGCCATCGACACCCATATCGCCCTAGCGGCCCAGTACGGCCTGCCCCTCTACAGCTATGAGGGGGGGCAGCACCTGGTGGGGGTGTTGGGGCTGGAGAACAACCAGGCCCTCACCGACCTCTTTATCGCCGCCAACCGCGATCCGCGCATGGGCACTCTCTACGACCGCTACCTGGCGGGATGGGAGTCCCGTGGCGGGGCGCTGTTCATGAACTTCAGCGACATCGGCCGCCCCAGCAAGTGGGGCAGTTGGGGGGCACTGGAGTATCTGGAGCAGGAGAGCTCGCCCAAGTACGCGGCGCTGATGCGTTATCTGGGCATCGCCAACGACGGCGATGGCGTCCCCAGCGAGAGCAGCGACACGGACGCTGGTGGCAACGACATCCTCTCCGATACCTGGTAGGAGAACTACGACCTCAACCGCCTCGACCCCACCGACGCCTCCTTGGGCAGCGACGGTGACGGCGTCGACAACCGCGCCGAACGGCTGCGCGTCTCCAACCCGCGGGTGGCCGACAATGGCCGCCTGCCGGACCACTACATCTATTGGGACGGGTTGGACAACCACTGACGCGATCGCTCTTGGGGCCGCGACTGGCAGCCCCACACCAGCGCCGGCACCGAGCTTCAGTAGGAGCGCATCCAGGAGGATCTGCACTCTGTGGCGGAGTCCAGGCCGGCCGCCGCGCCATAACCGTGTACCCACTGCGCTGGCGCGCCATGCACTACAACGCCGATGGCATCGCCAAGACCCGCGCCACTGACATGCCCCAGCTGCGCTCCCCCGGCGGAGTTCATGCGGTTCATCCAGGGGTGGGTGCTGAGGCGATGGTCACCGCCAGTTTATGGCCCAGGAGGCGGCCGATTGGGTGCGCTACAGCAACGGTGAGAACGATTGGAACATCCGCTACTGGGAGATCGGCAACAAGATCTACGGCGACTGGGAGCAGAGCTGGACCCACGACGGCACCGAGTACATGGCGGGGGACGCTGGTCACGACGGGGGGCTCGGCTTCTGCCGCGAGATGAAGACGGTGGCCCCCTCCATTCAGGTGGCCTTCACGGGCCAGCGCGGCCTCACCCAGGAGGACGGTTTCGCCCCAAGGCACTAGCGGCGGCGGACGACTGCCTCGACTACTTCGTGGTCCACTACTACCCTCTTGCCCTGGGCAACCAGGACTACCCTGGGGGCGTGGTCTGGAGCAGGGAGGTCAACGACGCCAACGACCTCACCAGTGGCGGCAACGGCGGCGGCCAGCGGGTGGATAGCTGCACCACCCCCACCAACCTCACTGGGCTGGGCATGCTGGCGTGGGCCGACAACCACGGCGGCCAGCAATGCCCCCCGCCGGCAAACCGCTCTACTTGACCCGCATCCCCGGCTCGGCGCCTTCATCGGGGTTGAGGATGAATAGATCCTTGCCGCCCGGGCCGGCGGCCAGCACCATCCCCTCAGAGACGCCAAAGCGCATCTTGCGCGGCGCCAGGTTGGCCACCATCACCGTCAGCTTGCCCGCTAGCTGTTCCGGCTGATAGGCGGACTTAATGCCGGCGAAGACGTTGCGCTGCTCGCCGCCCAGATCGAGAGTCAGCTGCAGCAGCTTGTCTGCCCCCTCCACATGGTTGGCCTCAACGATTCGTGCAATGCGCAGGTCGAGCTTGGCGAAGTCACCGAACTCGATGGTGTCGGCAATGGGATCATTGCTCAGGTGGCCTTCGGTGGCAGTCTTTTTCGGCTTGCTCTGCTGCGTCGCCTGCTGCTTCAAATCCTCTTTCGAATGCTCCAGCATCGCCGCAATCTGCTTCTCTTCGACCCGGGTCATCAGCGGCTTGAATTTACTGATCTGGTGGCCGATCAGCGGGTTCTGCAGGTCGTCCCACAGCAGCGGTTCGACCTGCAGGAAGGCCTCGGAGGCGGTGGCAGTGGCGGGTAGGATCGGTCGCAGGTAGCCGATCAGCACCCGGAACAGGTTGATGCCCACGGAACAGATATCCTGCAGCTCCTGCTCCTTGCCCTCCTGCTTGGCGATCACCCAGGGCTGCTTCTCGTCGATGTACTGATTGGCCCGGTCGGCCAGCGCCATGATCTCGCGTACTGCGCGGCTGAACTCGCGCTTTTCGAAGCGCTCGGCGATGCTGTCGCCCGCCTCGACGAACTGGTTGAACAGGTCGGCCTCGGCGAGGTGGCTGGATAGCCTGCCATCGTAACGCTTCTTGATGAAGCCGGCGCAGCGGCTGGCGATGTTGACCACCTTGCCCACCAGGTCCGAATTCACCCGCTGGGCGAAGTCCTTCAGGTTGAGGTCGATGTCGTCGACCCCGGCGCCCAACTTGGCGGCGAAGTAGTAGCGCAGATACTCCGGATTGAGGTGGTCCAAATAGGTGCGGGCCTTGATGAAGGTGCCGCGGGACTTGGACATCTTCTGCCCGTCCACGGTGAGAAAGCCGTGGGCGAAGACTGCGGTTGGCTTGCGGAAGCCGGCCCCCTCCAGCATCGCCGGCCAGAACAGGCAGTGGAAGTAGACGATGTCCTTGCCGATGAAGTGATAGACCTCGGCGTCGGAGTCGGCCTGCCAATAGTCGTCGAACGCCAGCCCCTCGGTGCGTTCGCAGAGGTTCTTGAAGCTGGCCATGTAGCCGATCGGCGCGTCGAGCCAGACATAAAAAAACTTGCCGGGATGGTCGGGGATCTCAAAACCGAAGTAGGGAGCGTCGCGGGAGATGTCCCACTCCTGCAGGCCAGACTCGAACCACTCGCCGAGCTTGTTGGCCATCTCCTGCTGCAGGTGGCCGGCACGGGTCCACTGTTTCAGCATCGTCTCAAAGTCGGCCAGCTTGAAGAAGTAGTGGTCTGACTCGCGCTCTTCCGGTTTGGCGCCGGAGACCGCCGAGACCGGGTTCTTCAGCTCCGCCGGGGAGTAGCTGGCGCCACATACCTCGCAGTTGTCGCCGTACTGATCCTCGGCGCCGCACTTAGGACAGGTACCTTTGATGAAGCGGTCGGGCAGAAACATGTTCTCCACTGGATCATAGGCCTGGGTGATCATGCGCTTGGCGATATGGCCGGCGTCCCGGTTGCGTTCATAGATTGTCTTGGAGAGCTCGCGGTTCTCTTCGGAATGGGTCGAGTGGTAGTTATCGAAGCCGATGCGGAAGGCGGCGAAGTCGGCCTGATGCTCCTCACTAACCCGGGCGATCAGCGCCTCCGGCTCAATTCCTTCCTGGCGGGCGCGCAGCATGATCGGTGTGCCGTGGGCGTCATCGGCGCAGACATAGTGGCATTGGTGGCCGCGCATCTTCTGGAAGCGGGCCCAGATGTCGGTCTGGATATACTCCACCAGGTGGCCGATGTGGATCGGTCCATTGGCGTAGGGCAGGGCGCTGGTGATGAGAATCTTGCGAGGTGTGGCGTTCATCTGCGTCAGTTTCCGGGAGCGGTTTGATCAGGCCGTTGGGCCGCTGAAAGCGCCGCATTATGCCACAAAGCGGCTGATGGGATGAGAGGGAACGTGCTGAACCTGAACCGTTTTCAGCGGCTCAGGTTGATCTGGTGAAGGGGGGGGCGCAGTTCAACCGAGAGTCAGGAGGATCTCATCCCCAAGGCGCACAATCTGCTCCCCAGCCGGTTGCTGGGCGGTGACCAGGCTGGTTTCATCTGCTGTATCGAGCGGGTCGCCCTGGCTGTCTTGCAGGCGGATCTCCAGGCCGAGTGAGTCGGCGATGGTGCGGCTTTCGGTGAGGCTGCGGTCGACCAGGTTCGGCATCTTGCGCAGCTCGTCGGCCCCCTCAGGCGCCGGAACCGGGACGATTTTAAAGGTCAGTTTTGCACTGATGTTGGCCTGGTAGCCGTAGCGGTTGGCGTATCCGGCATCCACCGGTGTCGCGTAGAGGCGCGGCCTGATACCGAGATTGCGGCCGATCCGCGAGAGTTGTGTCGCGACCGCAGGTTGTGGCGCGGTTGCGGATGTCGGCGTTGCGCCGCCCTGTGTCGATCGACCCAGGTGCAGAGAGACCCGCACCTCGCCGGTGGCCTCAGGCAGCGCATAGAAAGTGGGGCGGTAGCCGATATCGCGCAGTAGCGCGAGTGCCGCCTCGCCGCCCTCGGAGTAGATCTCCAGGGTCTTGGCCAGCGCGCCGTCATCCAGCGCCTGTTGCGCCTCAGCTACACCCTCACCCACCGAGGCGATGATGTCGCCCAGCGGCGAGGCCACTACATCGCGAACCAGATCCCGGATCTCTCCACTCATCTCTATCTCTCCTCTGCAATCAGGGCGCGGCAAACACCACCAGCACCCGCTCGCCCCGCGCAATCTCGGCGCCGGCTTTGGGCGATTGTTGGATCGCCTGGCCGACCGGTATCTTCGGTTTGGGGCCGAGTGATTTGCTGACGGGTTCCAGACGCAGTCCGGCTGCCTGAAGCAGACGCCGTACCGCAGTCTCGGTCAGTCCGCTGACATCGGGTATCTTGACGTTGTCACTGGTGACGGGGCGCTCACGCTTTGGCTGCAGTTCCAGCTTCACTCCGGGCAGGGCAACGCCAGCGCTGAGCCGGCTCAGGTCGACCAGACTTGCCAGCGCCATTGATTGACCGTCGTCGCTGACGCTGCCGCGCAGGTCGAGTTCGATCTTGCCAAAACGATAGCCGTGTTGTGCGTCGCGCAGTCGCCGGTTTGCGGCATCGACCTCGGCACCAATGTTGGTCGCGATGTCCTGGATCGGCGCCTTGTGGCTGGCTGCGGCACTGAAGCTCGCGTTCTCCTCCTTCAGCTTGGCCTCGTTAGCCAGGCTTTTGGCGAGCGTGCTCTCCAGCTCTGCGATGCGGCTGCTGGCCTTGCTCAGATCCTGCTGGCGTGTGGCGAGTAGTTGATCTTTCTGGCTGAGCTGAGATTGCAGCTTTGCCTCGTTTGATCTGAGCTTCAGTACCTCAGCGTTGTAGGTATCGAGGAGTGTGGTGTTGCCTGTCGCAACTGTTGCATTGCCGGTGCTTGCCGCGGTGGTGCGTGACAGGTTGATGTTGGATGCAAGGGCTATATTGCGCATCAGAGTGGCGCTGGAGACTTCGGCCCGTTTCGCCTGACCGGCTACGGTATGTTGGATCCGGCTGAAGCGGGTGTTCGAGGCGCTCAGCGGATAGGCGGTCTCTGCGAGCCGCTCCACCTGACCGAAATCGACACTCAGCACCTGGCTGGTGGCGTTGTAGCTGAGCTTGCCCGACTGTGCCAGTACCCGCGGTGCCGGATTGCCCGCTTCTGTCAGACGCAGCATTGGGGCATAGAAGGCGCCCGAGCGCAGACGAGTCGCTTTGGCCTGCCAGATGCCTTTGGCTGCTGATTTGGCCGAGGCGAGCCGCACCCAGCGCCGTGAGCTGAGCACATAGACCTCGAGATTGACTGTGACCCCCACAGCATCTGCGCCCTCATCGCTGAGGATGCGGGCGAACGCCTCGATGACCTTCATGCGCCACCTCCCGCCGGCAGGCTCAGATGGGCGACCTCGCTGCCAAGCTCAGCGCTTACCACCAACACCGCCTTGGCGGGGATGCCGGGGTCGATATCGAAGCGCGTCTCGGCACTGCCGGTTTCGTCGGTTACCAGCAGCGCATCGGCCAGCCGGGTGCCGGCCCGCTGGCTGGTGAGGGTGATGCCTTGGATCAGTGAAAGCTGCTTGGAGGCCTCCATGTTGAGATTCAGCTCAATCGTCTGGCCGACCAGGATCTCGCCCGCCGAGTTGCTGGCTGTGACCCTGATGGTGTGGCGGCGTGCGTTCTCACGAGTTGATGAGAGGCTGAGGATCGGTGTCGGCAAGCCCTCACCCGGCGGTACCGCCACCAACCGTCCGGAGAGGGTACTGGAGATTTCTTGAGTTGCAGTGTTGCTGCCATTGAGTGGGATGATGCGCAGTCGCACTGCGCCGCTATTACTGCTGACTGTCTCCATCGCGGCCTGTAGTTGGAAGTCGAGATAGGGGAGGTGGTAGCTGGGCAGGGGGCGGCCGAAACGATCCAGTGGCGGGGCGCTATTGAGTGCGTCCTGCGCCTCGCGAACGCCATCCGCGATCGACACCAGCAGCTCCTCCAGTGATTCTGCAATGAAACGGCTTGGAGTGCTCATCTGCTTAAGGCTCCCTGGCGGTTGCGTCGTGCGCGATCACGGCGGGCCTGGTCGCGTTCTTCCTCACGGCGCTGCTCCTGACGCCGCTGCAGTGCACGCATGCGGTTGCGCTGCATGCGCTCGAACAGGTCGCCAGAGCCGCCGCTGTCGGTAGAGAGGCGCCGTCGCGTGCGCTCTGCATAGGGCCCGGTCTGGTCCATTGCGCCGCTGATCTGCCGCTGACGGTCCTGCCAAAATTGATCGATTTTCTCCACCGCACGCTGCGGGGCTTCTGCCATCTTGGTGTATTTGTCGAGCTGGGCGGTGGCCTTGGAGAGTTTGTTGGCGCCGAGTTTACGCAGCTCCTCACGCTCCTGATCAAGGCCATGTTCGGCCAGCTGCCGATCGAGATTCCGCAGCTGTGCAGAGGTGCGGGAGAGCGAGCCGCGTAGTTGCCGGCCAACATTGGCGAGGTTGTTGAGGGGCGATAGCCGGTCCCGTGCCGCCTCCCGCAGGGTCTGGCGTTGGGTGTCGCGGCGCGCCAGCCACTGGTTGACCGAGCTGCCATGACTGGTTGTGTCGGAGCGGGTGGTGCTAGTCGAGGGGGCTGCTGAGCCGGGCCGGCTGCTGCCACTGCGTGCTGCTCTTCGCAACTCAGTGGAGCGTTTTTGCAGGGCCTCGCGATGTGCCTCCCAGGCGCGCTGTTGGGTGCGGCGCTCAGCGAAGCTCGGTACCTGAAAGCGTGCCGCATCGCGAGGGTCGAGCGGCTCTCCTTCGCCGGAGGTGAGGGTGTGCAGGTGGCTCTCCAGGGCTTTGCGTTGTTGCAGCAGGGCGGCTAGCCGCGGTGACTGCTGCACGGCCCGTGCTGTGCCACCCGCTCTGTCGCCGACCGGGACCGACTGGTCGCTGGGGCCGGGCGCGGGATTGTGCTGCAGATCCCGCCAGGTGCGTCCGGGCATCGGTCAGCCTCCAGGGGCGGGTGAACTGGCTGCGATCATGGCGCGGATGCGCTCCTCGAGGAGCGCTGGCGCCGGCACCGGTACCAGCTTGGTGCGCATCAGCGAGCTGCCCTCCGCCGAGTATTGGTACTTTGATGCATAGCTGGCACTGACGGTGGAGACGCGCATTGTGGCAGCACCGAAGAACGCAAACCCACCCCCTGCTACGCTGGCATTCACGGTGGTGGATGAGCGGGAGATGTTGGTCTCGCGGGACATGGAGATCGACATCTTCAGCTCGATCATGGTGTCGACAAACTGGTAGAAGTTGGGGGTGAATCCCAGCTCCAGCAGGCTGTACTGGTGACCGTCGCCTAGCGGCACCAGCAGGGTGCGCTCTGGGTGGCTGGTTGTGGCGGTAGCGGCACTGCCATCCTCGGGCTCTTCGTCGGGCTGGTAGCCCGCCATCATCCGCGCGATCTTCATCGAGACCAGGTCGAGCTCATACTGCGCCTCAGCGATGCCGAGGCCGAGGGTCTTGACCATCTCCGGGAAAGGGGCGTTTAAAAGGTCTGTTCCGACGCTCATCTGTCACTCTCCGTTGCTAGTGCGGATCTTGGTCGCCAATCAGGGGGCCGGCGGCGTATCCAGACCCAGATCTTTGCGCTTCTTCTCCAGGCTGGCATGACGGCGCGTCTCTTCGTTGTCCATCAGGCCGCGGATGCGCTCCTCCAGCATCGGTGGTGGTGGCACCGGGCTGAGTTTGGTACGCAACAGGCTGGCCCCCTCGGCGGTGTAGGAGTATTTCGAGGCGTAGGTGGCATCGACCTGGGAGGTGGAGACCTGGGAGCGGTTCGATGAAGAGTGCTTGGTGCCCCAGAAGCTGCGTTTGCGGCGGTGGGAGTTGGTGCGTTCAGTGGTCTTGCGGCCCCGGGTTACGCTGTATTCGCGGGTGCGGGTGATCTTGATGGCGATCTTCACCTCGATGATGGTGTCGACAAATTGATAGAAGACCGGGGCAAAACCCAGCTCCAACATCGATAGACGGGTGGGGACCCGGATCTCACTGTCGCTGTTGGGATCGAACCCTGGCATGTTGCTGAGTATTTCACTCAATTTGATCACGTCGTCGCCCATGGTGCCGGTGAGGGCGTCGTCTACGACGGCGAAGGCGTTGGCCTCTTTCATGGTCATATATTCGTAGCCAAAGAAGACCCGGCTGTCGTCAAAGGCGACATTGCCCTCCTCATCGTAGACGGTGGTTAGGCCGCCCATCATCTCCGCCACGTTGATGGAGTTCTCGTCGAGTTGGTACTGCCCCTCGGCGATGGCGAAGGCCATCTGACGGATCATGTCGCCCATCGGGACGTTTAGCAGTTCCTGTCCTATCGATGCCATGTCAATTCTCCTTTCTCTATGGAGCCATGCGGATCTCAGGTGATTGGTTGCTCATACTGGCGTTTGAGAAGTTGGTTGAAGATGTCGGGGGGCGGCAGTGAGACCAGCCGAGCGGCGATCGAGCTGGCGCCCTCGGTGGAAACGGAGAACTTGCGTGCATAGGCGACGTCGATGGAGGCGGCGGCCATGAAGACCCCGTAGCTTACTCCGGCTGTCACACCGACCTTCACTGAAGTCTCGGTGGTTTCGGTCATGGTGAAACTCAGCTTCGCCTCCACTGTCGCCTCGGTGAAGGCGTAGAAGCTGGGCTGAAAGCCGAGACTGAGCAGATTGTAGCTATTGTCGCCGATCTCCACCTCGGTCTCGGACATGAGCTTGGCGACTTCCACCGAGTTGGTGTCGAGGGCGTACTGCGCCTGGGCGATGGCCAGCCCCAGTTTTTCGATGATCTGGGGCAGTGGTGCGCTGACCAGCGCGCGGGTGACCGGAGGAGTCTCTGCCATGATCGTCCCCTTAATCCTGCTGTTTCAGGAAGTCCTGGATCGTCTCTAGAAACTGCGGCGGAGCCGGGATCGAGACCAGCCGGGCGGAGATCGAGGAGTTGCCGGTGACGTTCATCTCGAACTGCCGTGAGTAACGCACGTCGAGCGAGGCTCCCACCGCAACGGTGCGGTTGCCACTGTGCTGCCGGGTCAGGTTGGAGCTGCGGGAACGGGAGAACTGCTCGGTCACCGTCACCCCGCTGCTTCCCGTTAGGCTGATCTGCCGCGTCGTGGCGGTCACCAGGGTCAGGCGGAACTTGTCTCCATCCTTACTGACCGTCACCACGTTGCCGGCCGCCGAGGCCTTCAGGCCGGCGCTGGCGCTGGCGTTGATGTCGTCGGCTAGATTCTTGGCGTAGGCTTCCGGGCTGTCGACGGGGTGCCCTCCCGCGGCGCTGTTACGGAAGGGGAAGTTGGTGCCATCGATGGTCACTTTGTTGCCGGTGAGGGCGAGCGGGCTCGGCTTGTAAAGGTAGATGAAGCCGTTATCAGCACTATTGTCGCCAATCTTGTTGGGGGCGACGGCGTTGAGGTTGGGGCCGCCACTGCGGGCATAGACGAACAGCCAGTGGTGAGTGCGGCCGGGGGTCTTGATCTCGACCTTGCGGAACGCCTGGTTGTTCTGCCCGACTGTGTCGCCCGCCTCGGCGGCGGCAGTGTCGCCGCGGGAGGGGGGGAGGGTGATCAGAGCTGGCGGTGCACCATTGGCCAGCAGAATATCCCGCACCTCCCGAGCGCGATTATCGCCGAGTTGGCGGTTCAGTGCGTCCGAGCGGGCGCGGTTGGCGTAGTGCTGACGGTCTGTAAAACCTTCGATGGTGATCTGGAAGTTCATCTGTTTCATGGCGAGCGCCATGCGCATCAGGCCGAGCAGTTGGGCGTCAGGTACGTCATGCTGTCCGGTCTCGAAGAAGGTGCGGAAGAGCACTGCGTCTGGTGCGTACAGGTCCGTGTCGTATCCTTGCGCCTCGATCTGGGTCTTTACATGCGCCGCGTAGCTGGCCAGTGAACCCTGTGCGGTGCTAGTGGCGCTGGTTGCAGGCGAGTCGTCGAGGGTGTAGACGGTGTCAGCATCGGTGCCGATCCGCAGGATGCCGCTGTCGAAGCCGCCGGAGAGGAAGGCTACGGTATTCGCGGTGACCTGCACCTTGTCTGCCGCAGCATCAGTGGTGATCGTCAGGGGTGATGGCTCAAGCTGATAGAGCACCCGGGCGATCCCGGCGCTGTCGCTGCTGGTGAGGGCATTCTGCAGGTTGCGGATGCGCTCCCGGGGTGAGGTTCCGGTCAGTGGGAAGTTCTGCCCACCGACGGTGAGTACGCCGCTGGAGGTTGAGGTGATCTCTACATTTGCCTGGCGTGTTTCGGTGCGGCTGCTGGAGCCGCTTTCACTGCTGCTCTCGCTTTCGCTGCTGCTGCCAGAACTCGTCGTGGTGTCGTTGAGCGATCCGCTCAGGTTCAGGCTCAGGCTCAGGTTTTTTTCGACCCGCAGGCTCAATTGCAGCGAACAGGTGATGTCTGCGTGTTGGTAGTGGTAGAAGGCTGGTGAGAGTCCTAGGTCAAGCAGGGTTTTACCGCCCAGCCCTTCGCGTGGCTCGATGAACTCGGCGATCTGATCGACCGAGTTTTCGTCTAGTGCCTTCTGTGCCTCGGCGATACCGAGCCCGAGGCTCTTGATGAACTCGGCGACACTGGCATCGGCCAATACCTGCCCGGGTGTCAGTCCATCGTAGTCAGCCATGGTCTTCTCCTTTGCAAAACGGGTGATGGGTCACCCGGTCAGGGCCTTTGCGGGGTCAGGGACTGCACTCTGTGGGGTGGATGAGAGAGGGGTTGCACGTCTGCCATCGACCTGATCAGGACGCACCACGAAATAGTGGTGGCGTTGCTGGCTGCGCAGGAGGCGTGCCTTGTCGATGCTGAAACCGCGCCTGAGCCAGCCGAGCAACTCTTCGCTGAGTGGCAGCACGCCGGCGCCGGCGTGCTCGCAGGCCTTTTGTAGCGCCTCGCGCCCGGCCTGCGGGTTGCCGTTTTTTAGATAGACCAGGCCGAGCCGCTCCAGCACCGAGCCGTGGTCGCGGCGGTGTAGACTGCTGTGCAGGCCAAGTTTGGCATAGTGGGTGTCTGCATCCTGGCAGAAGCGGATGATCTCGTCATAGGCATCGGTCAGCTCCAGGCTCTCCAATACACACTGGGTGTAGTGGCGGAAGAAGACCTCCGGTGCTTTGGCGGATACCGCCAGGCGCAGCGCCTCGCGATAGTGCTGTAGGGCCTCGGTGTGGTTGCCCTTCAGTGCCAGCAGCTTGCCAGCCTCGGCAATCGACAGGTGCAGTTGGTGGGCGCTGGGGGTGTTCATCAGGCAGCCTCAGCGAAGGCGATCCGCGCGCCGGTGTCTTCCAGTGCTGCGCGCAGGATGCGAGCCTGTAGCTCCGGCATCACGCCGGGGATCTGAAACGGTGGAGGGGGCAGGTTGCTGCCTGGCTGGTGGAGGCCAAACTCTTCCAGAGTTCGCTGTAGTACAGCCTGGTCGGAGAGGGAGAGTACCTGCAGCCCGAGGTTCTGGAAGGTGATCAGTTCGGCGCGCAGCGACAGTCCCACCGCGTCGAATGCGGCCATGCGTTCGCCGATCTCGGCATGGGGGATCGCCTCCAGCAGGGTGATCGGCGGTGAGCGAAACACCGCTTCGGCCAATTCTACCGGGACACCGGCCAGCTGCTCGAGGGCTGCGAGTTGTTGCGGAGTGGGATCATCATTGCCCTGCGACTCCTGCAGTACCAGGTCGAAACGCAGGAAGTCACGGTTGACGATGCGCAGCAGGCCGCTGGCCTGATAACGCTGCCAGAGCGTCTGGGCGGTGGTGTGGTCGAGATCGGTGGCGATCAGCCCGCTGTCGTCTACTGTCGGGATGCCCGCCTCTGTGATCGCCTCGATGATGCGTTTGCGCACCAGTGATGGGCCATCGGCCAGGAACAGGTGGTAGTGGGCTGTCTTAGGTTGGGATGAGACGATTGCAACGCCATCCCCTATCTGTTCGGCAAAGGCGCGTACCGTGGCTTCACTGACGGAACCGAGCACCACCCCAGGTGGTGACATGATCATGTTGCTGGCATCTGCCTCAGAGAGGCCACCGAAGTTGGCCAGGGTGGTTACCGCATGGGGAAGTTGCCGGGCCTCTGTGATGTAGATCGCGACATCGTAGAGCGGGGCGAGGTCTGGTGCGGCGCTGCTGGTGGGCTGCAGCTCGGCTTCGTAGCCGATCTCGCTGAGCAGTACGAGCATCTGCTGGGCAGTCGGCTTATCGATCTGGTCGACCAGTATGGCGGGTGCACGGTAGAGGAGCGAGATGACGGCGGCGGTGGGTAGGCCGAGGCCCTTGGCGAGTGCGGCGGCGGTGGCTGGCGGTGCCGAACCGACCGACTTGATCAGGATGCGGTAGTGACGGGCTTCACCGGGGTGAAGCGTCCCTTGAGTCATCTCATCCATCTTTGGCCCCAGTTGGGATTGAAAATCGCCTAATTGGGAACTCTAGGCCAAAGATTGGGAACTTCAAGCCCAGTTTTCGAGTGGGTTTTTGGCCTTAGTTTGCCAGGACGGGCTCGAAGATGGCGACCTGGTTGCGTCCGCGTTGCTTGGCGGCGGCCATGGCGAGTGCGCTCTGCTGCAGCAGTTCTTCAATCTGACGGATAGCTGGATCGGCGCTGGCGACTCCGACGCTGACGGTCAATCGCAGCCGCTGGCCGGTGTCGATTCGCACCTGCATCTGTTCCACGGCGCGACGGATGCGTTCTGCCGCCCGTTCTGCCTGAGGTGTTTTTGTCTGCGGCAGGATGGCGAGAAACTCTTCGCCACCGATCTGGCCAAAGGTGTCCAGCTCCCGCAACTCTCTGGTGAATATGCCCGCCAGCTGTTTCAGGACGCTATCGCCGGCGGTGTGTCCAAAACTGCCGTTGACCCGGCTGAGGTGATCGATATCAAACAGGGCAACGCAGAGCGGGGAGCGATATCGGTGGTGGCGGCCAAGCTCCTTGCGCAGGATCTCCAGGGTGGAGTGACGGTTCAGGATGCCGGTGAGGGTGTCTGTGGTGTTGAGCTGACGGAGTTTATGCTCGAGCTGGTTTCGCTCTGAAAGTTGCTGGTTGAGCGTATTGGTCTGGGTGGCCAGGCGGTGTTGCAGGCGGCGATTGGCGATCAGGGTTGTCAACGTAAACAGGATGCCAAGCAATGCAACGGCGCGCAGGAAAAACTGCTGTTCGGGCCACCACTGGGCATGTTGCAGATCAATGGCGCGACTGTAGAGGGCGTGGGTCTCTTCCGGTGTGATCGAATCGAGCCCCTGCAGGATGATGCGCGTGAGCTGGGGCCAGTTGCTGTCGGCCAGCTGCTGGGATGGGTCTGCAGCGCTGGGGAACTGGTCGGCGCGGTGGTTGTTGGGTTGTCCGCTGATGCTGCCGGGCGGGAGCAGGGTTGCTGCAGCAGGCAGTGCCGCCAGGCTCAGTAGCAACAGTAACAAGCTGCGAAGGCTGGGCGGCAGCCGGGCTGGTGGTGCGTTGTTCCCCATCTGCAATCGCTCCTCCGGTTTTTCGGAGATCGTTTCATTGTTGGCCCGGTCCCCTGAGGTGGGCTTCGCTTGCGCCGTTTTGACTTCCCTGTGGGCTGGTTTGTTCTACCCCTAATATCAGAAATGGGGATGCGCGGCCAGCGGCGGTTGTGCAAGGGTGATCGGCCACACAATGTGGAATGGGCAGGCAGGGTACCTGCAAAGCTGGGTGGATTTAAAGGGAAGTCGATAGAGGTCGATAGTTGATAGGTGAGTGATGCTTTGATCGGGTGACAGCTCACGAGCCGGGCTAATCGGTATCTACCCGCGGGACTACAGTGTAGAGAGAAACATGGCAGAGAGTGCAGATAAACGGGATGTTGATGCCGCACGTCTACGTGTGCTGGTGGTTGATGATGATCCTGATAGCGTTGCTGAAGTGACCGTCTTGTTGCAACAGATGCAAACGGATCTCTCGGTTGTCTGTGAGAGCGTGGAGTTGGTCTCGGATGCATTGAAACGGATCCGTGATGTCCATTTCGACATCATCATGCTCGACATTGGCGTCGCCGATCTACCCTCTCCGCAGGCCATAACTGAGTTGCGTGGTGCCTTCTCCTATGCGCCGATCATCGCCATGAGTAAATATGCAGATGATTATCTGGCGCTTGAATGGGTGCGGGGCGGGGCGGATGACTGCCTCTACATGGGGGTGATGACCAGCCAGATCTTCAGCCGGATCGTGAACTATGCAATCCTCCGCTCCCATACCTATCGAGCCTTACACCAGCGCAGCCGCACCCACCATGTGCTGAACGCCCTGTTGCGCTTGTCGCAGAAAGCGCTGCCGTTGGAGCCGATGCTGGAGCAGGCGCTGCAGATTATCCTTTCGGCTCCGTTTGCAGAGATCCAGCATCGTGGCGGGATCTTTCTGGCTGACGAGTCGGCCCGCCAGTTGCGACTTGTGGCACAGGACCAACTCAATCCAAAGATCCAGTCGCTCTGTCAGGAGGTGGAGTATGGTCATTGTCTCTGCGGGATGGCGGCTGAACAGCGCAAACTGCTGTTTGCCAGCTGTGTTGATGAGCGCCATACGATCGGTTTTGATGGAATGCAGCCCCACGGTCACTACAATGTGCCGATCATGTCGAAGCAGCGCCTGCTGGGCGTAATCGTGCTCTATCTGGATCATGGTCATCGCCGCAGCAAAGAGGAGGAGGAGTTTCTCAACGGCGTAGCCGATACCTTGGCAGGTATCATCGAACGGATCAGAACCCAGCAGCAGCTGGTCCAGGCTCATGAGCAGAATAGTCGCCTGCTGGCCTCCATCAATTCGATCCTGATCGGGGTCGATAACCATGATCAGATCACCCACTGGAATCAGGCTGCAGAGGCGGCTTTTGGTCTCTCTGCACAGGAGTCCGTGGGGCTGCCGATCGTCAAGAGCCGTATCCCCTGGGACTGGGCGGAGGTGACGCGCAATATCCTCATCTGCCAGAGTGACCACAAGCAGACCCGGCGCTTTGACGTGCGTTACCAAACCCCCCGGGGGGACAATCGCCTGCTTTCAGTTTCGGCAACCCCGTTTATCGATGCCGCCGGTGCGCAGGCCGGTTATCTGTTGATCGCCGATGATGTGACCGAGCAGAAGCAGCTCGACAGTGAGGTGCAGCAGGTACAGAAGCTGCAGTCGATCGGTCAGCTGGCGGCGGGTATCGCCCATGAGATCAACACCCCGATCCAGTATGTGGGGGATAATGTGCGTTTTCTGCAGGACTCCTTTAACGATCTGGCTGAAGTCATCAGCGATAGCCGTAAGTTGTTGGATGAAGCGGGCAAAGGCAAGGTTGAGCCAGTCAGCGTGGCGCAGCTTGAAGAGCGTATCGAGGAGGTTGATCTCGACTATCTTCATGAGGAGATCCCCGCCGCGATTTCGCAGTCCCTGGAGGGCATCGATCGGGTTGCCAAGATCGTGCGGGCGATGAAGGAGTTCTCCCACCCGGGGGCGGAGGAGAAGAGTCTCACCGATATCAATAAGGCGATCGAAAGCACCGCCATCGTTACCCGCAACGTGTGGAAATATCATGCTGAACTGGAGATGGACCTCGACCCCGGGATGCCCGAAGTACTCTGTTTCCCCGGCCCCTTCAACGAGGTGATCCTGAATATCATCGTCAACGCGGCCCATGCGATCACCGAGAAGCTGGGTGAATCGAGTACCGAAAAGGGGGTGATCCGGATCACCTCGCGGGTTGATGGTGACTGGGCGGTGGTGCGCATCAGTGATTCCGGCACCGGTATCCCCGAAGCGGCCCAGGCGCATGTCTTCGAGCCCTTTTTTACCACCAAGGAGGTGGGGCACGGCACCGGCCAGGGGCTTTCGCTGAGTCACCGCATTATCGTCGATAATCATGCTGGTGAGTTGAACTTTGAAACGCGTGCTGGCGAGGGCACAACTTTTATCGTGCGTCTGCCGCTAAGTTCAGATGCCAGTTAGCTCTTGATTGAGGTGGGGATGAAAAAACAGATCCTGTTTGTGGATGACGAACCCAATGTCTTGGCCGGGCTTAGACGTAGTCTGCGCACGCAGCGAGCAGAGTGGCAGATGGCCTTCTGTGACGGTGCCAGGGATGCCTTGGAGCTGATCGATCAGACCCATTTTGATGCGGTGGTCACCGATATGCGGATGCCGGGCATGGACGGTGGTGAACTGCTCAACCGGCTGGCGGAAAAACATCCGGATACGGTGCGGATCGTGCTTTCCGGTCACTCTGATCAGGAGACCATCATGCGTTCGGTGGGGCCGGCGCATCAGTATCTCAACAAACCCTGTGAGGTCGATGTCCTGAAACGGGTATTGGCCCGGGCTTTCTCGCTGCGTGAGTTGCTGGGCAGTGAAAAGATCAAGTCGCTGATCTCCGGTATGCAGTCGCTGCCGAGCATGCCGGCGCTCTATATGGAGATGATGCAACTGTTAGCTGATCCGAATGCCTCTGTGCGTCAGGTGGGAGATCTGATCGAACAAGATCCAGCGATGACCGCCAAGACCCTGCAGCTGGTGAACTCCGCCTTTTTTGGCCTGGGGCGGCATGTCTCCAGCCCCCATGACGCGGCTTCGCTGCTGGGGCTCGATATCCTCAAGTCGCTGGTGCTCTCGATCGGCATCTTCAGCCAATACGATGATATTCGCTTCCCGGTAAAGGGGTTTTCCATCGAGGCGCTTTGGCGGCACTGCTCACGGGTTGGAGGGCTGGCGCGGCAGATGGCTGAGGCGGAAGGCGTCGCTAAGCAGATGGCGCAGGATTGCCTGCTGGCTGGGCTGCTGCATGATATTGGCAAGCTGATCCTGGCAGTGAATCTCCCGGCTGAGTATCAGCAGATGCTTGATGCTGTCGCCGCCGAACCGGATCAGGTCGATGCTATTGAGCAGGCAGCATTTGGCACCAGTCATGGGGCCGTGGGTGCTTATCTGCTCGGTCTGTGGGGCCTGCCAGAATCGGTGGTGGAGGCGGTGGCTTTCCACAATCATCCGGGGCAGCAGCGGGAGGTAGTATTCGGTGTGTTGAGCCTGGTGCATGTGGCCAGCGGGCTGGTCAATCAGGCTAGTCAGGTGAAGTCGTTAGCGAATGCTATCGACCTGGAGTACCTTACGGCGGTGGACAAGGAGGAGCGGCTGGAGAGCTGGGCAACACTGTTGGATGAGATCGATCCCTGATCTGCTTCAGGCGAGTTGCTCGATGGGCGCGGGTTTGGCAAAGAGGTAGCCCTGCAGATAGTCCACGCCAATCCCTCTCAGGATTTGTGCGATCGCCTCATTCTCCACCCGTTCTGCGATGGTCTGTTTGCCCATGGTGTGGCCGATCTCGTTGATCGATTGGACCATCGCCCGGTCGACCAGGTCTCGATGCAGGTTGCGCACGAAGCTGCCGTCGATCTTGAGAAAATCCACCGGAAGGTTCTTCAGGTAGGCGAAAGAGGAGAGGCCAGTGCCGAAGTCGTCGAGTGAGAAGCGAAAACCGATCTCCCGCAGCGCCTCGATCCATTCGCTGGCCAGTTGGAATTGTGCGATGGCGGCGGTTTCGGTGACTTCGAAGCAGATCTTCTCTGCTGGAATTGCGCTCTCCCGGGCGCAGGCCTGAATGAAGTCGAATAGTCCATTGTCGCCGATCGAGAGCCCGGAGAGGTTGATCGCACAGTGGCCTAACCGTTGCAGGATATCTGGGTGGGCTGCCAGCCAGTGGAAGCAGTGTTCTATCACCCAGCGGTCGATCTGCGGTGAGAGGTTGAAGCTCTCGGCAACGTTGAGAAAACTGTCGGGCGGGATTATCTGGCTATCCTCTCCCTTCATCCTCAGCAACACCTCGAAATGGGATGTCTGATCGGCTCGCGTCATGCTGGGCACTATGGTCTGCTGGTAGAGCAGAAACTGCTCCCCGTGCAGTGCCTGCTCGATCCGGCTGACCCACTCTGCATCGTTGAGCCGACTGGTCAGTTCGCTGTCCTGTGGGCTGCTGACATGGATCCGGTTGCGTCCTGAATCTTTGGCGACATGGCAGGCGGTCTCTGCCATGGCCAGTAGCCTGGAGGCGGACTCGCTCGCCTGGTTAACCGGGATCAAGCCGATGCAGAGTGCGATGTTGAACTGTCTGCCCTCGCAGCGGAATGGCTGGCGGGTGAAGAGGTCGTGCAGCTCATGGGCGCGTGCTTCCGCCTCGCTGAATGGGCTGTCGATGAGGAGAAATCCAAAGCTGTTGCCAGAGAGACGCGACACCTGATCGCCGTTGTGAAAGTAGGCGGCGAGGATCTGCCCGATATGGCGCAGCAGTTGGTCGCCGGCGGCGAAGCCGCAGTTGTCGTTGATTAGATGGAAGTGGTCCAGGTCAAGGAATCCCAAGGTGTGTTGGCGTTGCTCCTGGCGAGCCGATTGCAGCGCCGAATCGAGTGAATGGTGAAATGACTGACGATTTGCCAGCCCGGTGAGCGGGTCGAAATGGGTCTGATAGGCAAGTTTGTTGTTGAGCTTCTCAATCTCCGCAATCTGCTGCTGTTGGTGCGTCTTGCGTTTGTGCTGTTGGGCGTGGATCTTCAACCCTTCATCGAAGGCCGCCGCAATCGTGTCGGAATGACAGGGCTTGGTGAGAAACTGCACCACCCGTCCCTGGTTGAGCGCATCGACCGCAGTCTGCTGATCGATATTTCCGGTCAGCATTAGACGTACCGTCTCCGGGCTTAATTGTTGCACCTTTTTCAGCAGTTCGATGCCGTCCATCTCCGGCATGCGCATATCGGTCAGGATGACCGCAAACCGTTTCCCCTGGCGGATCAGTTCAAGGGCGCGTTTGGCGCTTTCCGCGCACTCCAGATCGTAGCGTCGACCCAGTGAGCGGCGGATGCCCGCGAGCAGGCCGGGGTCATCGTCGACGATCAGGATCCTTTTCGTCATGTCTTGCATATCTGTATTAACGGTGTTTCTGAGCGCATCTTTAAAGATTGGCCGGCAGGGGTAGTTTGACCCGCAGAGATTGCCGTCATCTTCCGAGGTTTTCTGCGGGTCTTGGCAGATGCTCCGATCAGTCGTTTATGGGATAAAACCCAGCAAATTACTTGGTAACTTTTCCCGATAATGGTGTAGAATCTGCCGCCATCCCCATTTCTTTGAATAGTCCGGGCGCTCTGGTCGCTCGGTGGTAGGAGTAACAGCGATGTCAGAAGTGACGCAAGATCAGATCAACGAGGCGATCAAGGGTTATCTTGAGCCCCACCTGAACAAAGACCTAGTGAGCGCCAAGGCGGTGAAGAGCATCGCTGTGGATGGCGACAAGGTCAAGATCTCCGTGGAGCTGGGCTTCCCGGCGAAGGGGTGTGTCGGTGATATCGAAACCGCTGTGAAGGCACAGGTTGAGGCGCTGGAGGGCGTTGCCACCGTCGAGGTCGAGGTGACCTGGAAGGTGGTGGCCCACTCGGTGCAGAAGGCGCTGAAACCGATCGACAACATCAAGAACATCATCGCCGTTGCCTCTGGCAAAGGCGGTGTCGGCAAGTCCACCACCGCCGTCAACCTGGCGCTGGCGCTGGTCGAAGAGGGCGCCACGGTGGGCGTGCTCGATGCCGACATCTATGGTCCCTCCCAGCCGCGCATGCTGGGTATCGAGGGTAAGCCGGATTCCAAGGACGGCAAGAGCCTGGAGCCGATGACCGGTCACGGCGTGCAGGCGATGTCGATCGGTTTCCTGATCGACGAGGAGACGCCGATGATCTGGCGCGGCCCGATGGTCACCCAGGCGCTGGAACAGCTGCTCAACGATACCAATTGGGACGCCCTTGACTACCTGGTGATCGACCTGCCCCCGGGCACCGGTGACACCCAGCTGACCCTGGCGCAGAAGGTGCCGGTCTCCGGCGCGGTGATCGTTACCACCCCCCAGGATATCGCCCTGCTCGACGCCCGCAAGGGTCTGAAGATGTTCGAGAAGGTGGAGGTGCCAGTGCTTGGCATCGTGGAGAACATGAGCACCCACATCTGCTCAAAGTGCGGCCACGAGGAGCACATCTTTGGCGAAGGCGGCGGCCAGAGCATGTCGGATCAGTACCACGTGGATCTGCTAGGTGCGCTGCCGCTGGACACCCGCATCCGTGCCGAGACCGACGGCGGCCAGCCCACTGTGGTGGCCGAGCCCGAGGCGCGTATCTCCCAGATCTACCGCGAGATCGCCCGCAAGACGGCGGCCAAGCTCTCGCTGCAGGCCAAGGACTATGCGGCCAAGTTCCCCAACATCGTGATTCAAAATAACTAAGGTTGTTCGAAAAGACCCCCGCGCAATGCGGGGGGGTTAGTTGAGGAGCCTCTTACATGGACTCGTACCTTGGGTTCAGCATTCGTAGGTTTCCCAGAACTCCAAGCGCGGTTCGTCCAAAGACTGTTTCTCGTAAGCCACTGCAAACGACTTGGTGCTGATCTCCTTGTGTTTGAACAGACCAATGTCCCCCATTTCCGTCCCTCGAAACAGAGGATGGGGAGGGGGCGACGTTTTACGTAAGTCTGCCCTTGTGGCAAAGCGAACCTGAAGCTGAAAACAAATAGGTGGAAGATTCTGAGGTGACAGGTCGCCGGGAGCTGAGATCTCTGCGCACTCGTCCTGTCGTCCCTATGGAATGAGCAAGTTCAGCGGTGCAAGGAACAAGCGTTCATTGGAGAACATTGTTGGGCTACTCCCTGACGTTCACCACCCGATAGGGGCCATGGATGACGTCGTTGTGTTCCGCCGCGATCAGGCGCAGCAGGATCGGCTGGCTTAGCTCCTGGCCTCGGGCGACCAGCATGGTGCCGGCCTGGGTGCGGATATTCTGATCCAGAATCATGCCGGAGTGCAGCTTGGCCAGGGGCAGATGCATGATCTCCACCTGCTTGTTGCTGCCCTCACCGGCGGCCAGGGCCTCTACCAGGGCCGGTGCGTAGCGGGTGGGCTCGTCTTTTAGCTCGGTCAGGGACTGATCCTCGTCCATACCAGCAGTGATCCGTTTGTCATAGGCGATGGCGACCTTCAGCAGATGGCTGCCAAGGGTGATTTTATCCTCCTGAGAGAGGTGCTTGCTGATCTTCTCCATCTCATCCTCCGCCTCCTGATGGGCTACGATGGCCGCCACAGTCTCCAGCCGGGGGATGTGCTGTAGTAGGCGGCTGCCGATCTCCGGATGGGTTTTGTAGAGAGCTGCCTCCTTGGTGGTGAGTGGGACGTTGCTGGCGACCTTTTCCAAGATCTCGCGGGGGATGGTGATATGCCCAATCTGAGAGAGCAGCGCGGCCAGCTCAAAATGCCAGGTGTCTTGCAGCCCCAGGCTCTTGAGCATGGTGTCGACGTGGCGTTTGATGCGGGAGGCCTGACTGAAGGAGTCGGGATCGACCAGGCTGAGGATATCGGTGAGCAGGTTCACTGCCCCCTTCAGAGTCTTATTCAGCAGCGTTTTTTCCATCATCACCAGCCGGTAGTGCTGGATGCCGTCGATTATCGCCTCGTAGAGTTCGGGGACCTCCACCGGTTTGTTGAGAAAACGGGAGATGTGGCCCTGGTTGATGGCGCCTAGGGCCACCTCCAGGTTGGCGTTGCCAGTGAGCATGATGCGAACGGTGTTGGGAGCGGCTACCCGGACCCTGGTGAGCAGTTCTACGCCATCCATGTTAGGCATCTGCATGTCCGAGACCACCACTGCAAAGGGGCCGTCGTCCTGGATCGCCTGCAGTGCATCACCGCCGCTGACAGCGGTGACCAAGTTCAATCTTTTGCGAAACTGGCGGCGGAATGAGTCCAGCAGGTTGCGATCGTCATCGACGAGTAACACTTTCTCCGGAAGTTTTGGGGCCATATTTTACCTCGGTGAACGGTCTCTGAGGTCGTTACTCAGGGTCTGTTACCTTATCGGCCTCTGGAATTGATTCCTTGAGCCAAGCTTACGAACAGTCTGCTAGTCGGTCTTTTCTGCCTTCGGCGCCTGCAATAATTGTGTGAAGTCTTTGGCCGATAGCGGACGGCTGAACAGGAAGCCCTGCAGTTCGTCGCAGCCGATGGTGCGCAGGAACCCAGCCTGGGATTCGTTCTCGACCCCTTCGGCAATCACCTTTATGTTGAGGCTGTGGCCCAAGGCGACCACGGCGCGGCAGATTGCTTCGTCTTCGGAATCAACGCTGATGTCCCGCACCAGGGAGCGATTGATCTTGAGGCAGTTGACCGGCAGCTGTTTGAGTTTGGCGAGGGAGGAGTAGCCGGTGCCAAAGCCATCGATCGCCAGCATCACTCCCAGTTCCCGCAGACCATGCAGGATATCAACTGCCGTGTCTGGCCGTTGCATGATGTTGTGTTCGGTGATCTCCAGCTCCAGCCGAGTCGGGTCCATGCGCGTGTGTTGCAGGATCTGGGGCAGCTGCTGTCCAAGGCAGGTGGAGGAGATCTGCCCCCGGGAGAGATTGACAGCCATGCGAATCCCCGGCAGGCCTGTCTGCTGCCAAGTGACTGTCTGTATGCAGGCATGTTCCAGAACCCAGCGGCCCACGTCCTCGATCAATCCAGTCTCCTCCAGAATCGGGATGAACTGCTCCGGGGAGATCAGTCCCCGTTGTGGATGGCGCCAGCGCAGCAGGGCCTCGGTGCCGACAATGCAACCGCTGTTGGCCTCCACTTGGGGCTGGTAGAAGAGTTCGAACTCCTCCCGCTCCAGAGCGCGGCGCAGCTGGTTCTCCAGGGTATGGCGCTCTTGTACATGGCGGGTCATGCTTGGGGTATAGAAGGTGTAGCGGTGGCGTCCCTCTTCCTTGGCCCGGTACATGGCGATGTCGGCGTTGCGCAGCAGGGTCTCCTGCTCGGTGGCGTCGTCTGGGTAGAGGCTGATGCCGATGCTGGTGGTGATGAACGCCTCTTCTCCACCGAGGCTGAAGGGCTGATCCAGCGCGTCGATCAGGACCTGGGCCAGATTGGCGATCTCTGAGGTGCCTCCGGGCTGATCCAGGATCACCACGAACTCGTCCCCGCCGAGGCGAGCCAGTGTATCCTGCTGTCGGATTCGGCCGTTAAGACGCTGGGCGACCTCGATCAGCAGCTGATCGCCCAGGGCATGGCCGAGGGAGTCGTTGATGTTTTTGAAGCGGTCTAGGTCGAGGAACATCAAGGCGATAGAGTGTATGTTGCGCCGGGCCTGATCGATCAGGTGCTCCAGACGGGCATTGAGTAGCAATCGGTTGGGCAGGCGGGTCAGGGGGTCGTGGTGGGCTAGATGGAACAGCTGGCGCTCCGACTCCTTGATGCTGCTGATGTCGGTGAATACCGCCACGTAGTTCTGGATCTCTCCCGCATCGTTGGCGATCTGGCTGATGCTCAGCCACTCCAGGTAAACCTCGCCGTCCTTGCGCCGGTTCCAGATCTCTCCCTGCCAGCGACCGGTCTGTTTCAACTCGGTCCACATCGCCTGATAGAACGATTCGTCGTGCCGGCCAGAGCGCAGGATGCGTGGGGTGCATCCCGGGGTCTCCTGCGCCGTATAACCAGTGATCACACAAAAGGCGCTGTTTACGTCGAGGATATTGCCTCGGGCATCGGTGATCATCATCCCCTCTGAGGAGTTTTCCACAGCGGTGCTCCACTGCAACAGGCGCTCCTCGCGTTCCTCGTTGCGCAGGGTGATGCCGGCGAGCCAAGAGGCCGTCTCCAGCAGGCGGGTTTGAAAGGCGTCAGGGGCCCTGCCCTCCAGTGAGGTGATGGCGAAAGTGCCGCGGATCTCCAGCTGCACAGAGAGGATTGGGAACGACCAGCAGGAACCGATCTGGAACATGTCAGTCGCCTCCCGCAGGCCGTCCCAGCGGACGTCTCCGGGTGCGTTGTCGATGAATACCGGTTTCCCCGAGAGGGCTGCATTACCGCAGGAGCCCATGGTCTCTCCCGGCTTGATGTCATCGAAATAGGGCAGTGCCTGGGGCGGGAAAGATGGGGCTGGAGGCGACCCTGAGCAGACCGCTCTCGGGGTTGAGCAACATCACCGAGGCCAGTGAGTGTGGCACGATGGTCTCGATAAGCTGGCAGAGCTGATTCAGGATGGTGACACTCTCCAAGCCGCTGGTGATCGACTCCAGTATCCTCCGCTGCAGTTCCAGCAGGTTATCCAACTGATCGGTTTCTGTCTGCTGATCGACGTTTACACCGGTGGCCGGATCGGTTGGAGGCACTCGGTTTTTTGCGGGCGGCTGCTTCATCGGGTGATTGTCCGGTTTGGGTGGAGGGGCGCCGGGAGCAGAAATTACTATAAAAGCAGCACAATGAAGGTTGTTGATCAACCTTCTGATTCGTATGTGAATGGTGTGTCTGGGAGATGTGTTCCTGTCGTGAGCTGCTGGTTTCTGGGGATAATCGAGGGTGGTCGGGCGTAACTGCCAGCCAGGTTTGGCGCTGCGGGGTCGGGCTGTGTATGATGCGCTCTTTATATTGCAGGCGCCTGAGTAGTCTGAGCTGATGAGTATCAAATCCGACAGTTGGATCCGCCGCATGGCGGCCGAGCATGGCATGATCGAACCCTTCGAGCCCCAGCAGGTGCGTGAGGGATCTGCTGGGCGGGTGATCTCCTACGGCACCTCCAGCTATGGCTACGATATCCGTTGTGCCGGCGAGTTCAAGATCTTCACCAACATCAACTCGGCGGTGGTTGATCCGAAGAACTTTGATGCCAACAGCTTTGTCGATGTGAAATCCGACGTCTGCATCATCCCCCCCAACTCCTTTGCCCTGGCACGTACCGTGGAGTATCTGCGCATCCCGCGCAATGTGCTCACCATCTGCCTTGGCAAGTCGACCTATGCCCGCTGCGGCATCATCGTCAACGTCACCCCGCTCGAGCCCGACTGGGAGGGGCATGTGACTCTGGAGTTCTCCAACACCACGCCGCTACCGGCGAAGATCTATGCCAACGAAGGTGTGGCGCAGATCCTCTTCTTTGAATCCGATGAGATATGTGAGACTTCCTACAAGGATCGTGGCGGCAAGTATCAGGGGCAGCAGGGTGTGACTCTGCCCCGGCCCTGAAGCCTCTCACGGGGCGCTGACCAATACCTCTAACTCCATCAGATACTTGGCCCCACCCTGACTGCGCAAGATGCGTACCGGCAGGTGATCGATTGTGGGGGCAAACCAAATGGTGGAGTCGATCTTACCCGACCCTTTACGTCGTTCCACCCGCAGGCAGTCAAGTGTCCCGGCGACCGTTTTGATCCGCTCCCTGCCACGCAACTGGAAGTAGTAGTTTTTGAGCCGGCCGCCGTCTGCTACCCGGTAGTGCATCTCCGATTTGCCCTGCGCCAGGTCGAGTCGTACCGCCAATTGCTGGCTGAATTTGTCCTGGGTGCCTGTTTCGATCAGCTGTCGCCAGCGGCTGTCACCGGTAGAGGTGGTGACCTGGCGTTTCTGCCAGTCGAACTGTAGCTCGATCTGCTTCTTCTCGTCACTATGACGACGCAGGTAGTGGTAGCGCTGCGGGATCACCTGACCCTGCTCGAAGTGTCCCTCGCTGCGCTCCTCCACCTGCTGCGGATGTAGCCAGCTGAACAGGCCGGTGTGTTCGGAGTTGGCGCGATAGCGGTAGTTGCCGCTGGAGTCGAAGCGTAATGAGAGTTTCAGTCGCCCCAGGGTGATGCCCTGGCGACTGATGCTGTAGTGAGCTTCGAACGACTGCAGCCCGGCAGGTTGACTGTAGGCTGTTGGTGAGATGAGCGACAGCAGAATGGCGAGCAGGCAGGGCAGGTGAAGCCGGCCGCTGTCGCGCATCGCTCAGCTGATCTCCTGCTCGGGGGTGAAGGTCAGCGGTTGGGTTAGTGGCGTGCCATCAAGCTCGACCTCGCCTCGGTCGCTGAGCCGCAGTCGCCCCTCGGCAAACAGGCGGATCGCCAGCGGGTAGATTTGATGCTCTTTTTGCAGCACCCGCGCGGCCAAGCTCGCCTCGTCATCATCTGCCGCCACTGGCAGCTGAGCCTGTACGATCAGCGGGCCGCCGTCTAACTCCTCGGTGACAAAGTGGACGCTGCAGCCGTGCAGCTGCTCGCCGGCATCCAGCACCCGCTGGTGGGTGTGCAGGCCGCGGTAGTCTGGTAGCAGTGAGGGGTGGATGTTGAGCAGGCGTCCGGCATAGTGGCGCACGAATGCCGGGCTCAGGATGCGCATGAAACCGGCCAGCATCACTAGATCGGGGCGGTAGCGATCGATCAGCTCGATCAGCGCCTGATCGTACTGCTCACGTTCGGCGTAGTCAGTGTGTTCTAGCACGGCGGTGGCGATGCCCGCTGCGGTGGCCCGCTCAAGCCCCTGGGCATCGGCGCGGTTGCTGATCACTGCACTCAGCTCGATCGGCAGGCTGGTGCCGGCGGCGTCGATGATCGCCTGCAGATTACTGCCGCGCCCTGAGATCAGGGCCACCACACGCGTCGGTTTGTTTGCCTGATTCACGGCTCGCGGATCTCGACCATTGGTTCGCCATCGTGGGCCTCGATGTGGCCGATCTGCCACGCTTGCTCGCCCGCCGCTTGCAACAGTTCGATGGCCGCGTCGGCCTGATCCGCAGGCAGGCAGACAACCATTCCGACGCCGCAGTTAAAGGTGCGGTACATCTCGCTCTCCGCCACCTTGCCCTGCTCCTGCAGCCAACGAAATACGGGGGGGATCTGCCAACTACCAGCGTCGATCACTGCCTTGCTACCCTCCGGCAGTACCCGCGGCAGGTTCTCTGGCAGGCCGCCGCCGGTGATGTGGGCCAGGGCATGCACATCGCACCTGTCGAACAACTCCAGCAGGGGTTTGACGTAGATGCGGGTGGGGGTGAGCAGGGCTTCGCCGAGGCTGGTCTCGCCGATTGGCTGGGAGAGGTCGGCGCCGCTTACCTCGATGACCTTGCGGATCAGCGAGTAGCCGTTGGAGTGGGGGCCGGAGGAGGCGAGTGCGATCAGGCTGTCGCCGGGGCGGACCCGCTCGGCAGTGATCAGTTTGCTCTTCTCCACTACACCGACACAGAAACCGGCCAGATCGTAGTCGCCCTCGCCATACATGCCCGGCATCTCTGCTGTTTCGCCGCCGGAGAGCGCTGCGCCGGCTAGCTTGCAGCCTTGGGCGATGCCGCGCACTACCTCGGTGGCGGTATCCACGTCCAGCTTGCCGGTAGCGTAGTAGTCGAGAAAGAACAGCGGCTCGGCACCGGCCACCACGATGTCGTTGGCGCACATTGCCACTAGGTCGATGCCGATGGTGTCGTGCTTGTTGAGCGCCAGCGCCAGCTTCAGTTTGGTACCGACGCCGTCGGTGCCGGAGACCAGCACCGGCTCCCTGTAGCGATCCAGCGGCAGCTCGAACAGCGCACCAAAGCCGCCCAGGCCGCTCAATACACCGGGCCGGAAGGTCTGTTTGACGATCGGTTTGATCTGTTCCACCAGGCTGTTGCCGGCATCGATATCGACGCCCGCATCCCGGTAGCTGAGGCCGCTTTCAGACGGCTTGTTGGACTCGTGTTCCACGCTCTGGCTCCGCTGCTGCAGGGGGGGTTGAATGGCGGGGGATTCTAGCAGATATTGGCTTGTGCGGCGCGGGTTTAGACAGCTACTGCGCTGCAGGCTAGAATCCGGCTTAGTCCCTGGCTGGGGAGAAAAGAGATTGGGGAATAGAGAGATGATGAGCTGGCATAGCGTTTGGGTTCTGCTTTTGCTGTCGGCGCTGCTGCTGCCGGGGCGGGTGTTCGCTGAACGGGTCGAGGGTATCTATGAGGCCGAAGTGCCGGTAGCCGGGCAGAGCGCCGCAGTGCGCTCAGCGGGGATCCGCGAGGCATTCGCCCGCATGTTGGTGAAAGCCACCGGTGAGCGGGAGCTGCTCGTCTTCGATTGGTTCAACAGCGTACAGAAGCGCGCGCCGCGCTATGTGCAGCAGTATCGTTACCGTATGTTGCCGCCTCCGCCAGCTGGTGAGGCCGCGGCGCAGCCTGTCGCCGAGGAGGCCGCCGCGCAGCCGGATCGGCTGCTGTGGGTGCGTTTCGATGAGCGGGCGGTGAACCGGCTGCTACGGGACAATGGATTGCCTGCCTGGGGTAGCGAGCGCCCCTCCACCCTGGTCTGGCTCTCTTTCGATAATGGCCGGCAACGCACGCTCTATCAGCCGGAAATGGAGCCCGAGCTGCGCGAATCGATGCAGGTGGTGGCGCAGCAGCGCGGTCTGCCGTTGCTGGTGCCTCTGATGGATCTGGAGGACCAGACGGCGATCCAGAGTAGCGATATCTGGGGGCTGTTCGAACAGAACATCCGCAGCGCCTCAGAGCGCTACCTCCCTGATGTGGTGCTGGTTGGACGGTTGCGTCGTCTGGCAGCCAACAGTTGGAGTGCCGACTGGACCCTCTACGATGCCGAGGGCGCCAGCAGCTGGCAGGCGGATGGCGCCAACCGGCAGCAGCTGGCGCAACAGGGTGTGGAGCAGGCGGGCAATCTGCTGGTGGCCCGGTTTGCCCCGAAAGCCGGCGCCCTGGATGCGGGCACCCTGCGTATTCGTATCGCTGGTGTTGAACGTCTCGCCGACTATGTACTGGTGCGTGACTATCTCAAAACCTTGGTGATGATCGAACAGCTCGATCTGCTGCAGGCGGAGCCCGATCGGGTCAGCTTCCTTGCCCGGGTGCAGGGCGGGCGCGAGGCGTTGCGGCGTGGTATTCGCCTGGGCGGGGTGCTGGAGCCGGTGGTCGTTGAGGCGCCGTTGGCTGAGAGTGCGGCTACGGTGCTGAGCCTGGATCAGCAGAGTCTGGAATATCGGTTGCGTTAGGGAGCCTCTGAATGAATCTGGGCGAGCAGAATTGTGAGGCCAAATTTTCCGCTGTAAGGCGGAAATCGCAGGGTCGTTCAACGATATCCTGTCTCCGCGATACTTGCACATCCCTGTGCGGCGTAATAGCGAGTCCATTGCCAAGATTTTGCTCGCAGGAAATGCCCTTGGGTGCAACGCAGCAGCGGGGGATTTTGGCCGCAAGGCTGCCGCCCATGATTCGTTCAGAGGCTCCCTCGTGAAAGCCCGGGATATCCCCAATCTGATCAGTTTTCTGCGCATCCTGATGACCGTTCCGGTGGTTTGGCTGCTGTTTGTGCGGGAGTTTGGCGTCGCTCTGATGCTGTTTGCGGTGGCCGGTATCTCCGACGGGCTGGACGGCTTTCTTGCCAAGCAGTTTGGCTGGCAGAGCCGGCTCGGCGGCCTGCTCGATCCGCTTGCCGACAAGGCGCTGCTGATGAGCTCGTTTCTGGTGTTGGGGGCGCTCGACCTGTTGCCAGTGTGGCTGGTGATGGCGGTGATCTTCCGCGATCTGCTGATCATGGGGGGCGGGCTCTACTACCATTTCCTCGTCGAGGATCTGCAGGCTGACCCGAGTCTGATCAGCAAGCTGAACACCCTGCTGCAGATCCTGCTGGTGCTGGCGACGGTGACTAACGCCGGTCCATTGGCACTGCCGCCGCTGTTGCTGGCGGTGCTGATCTGGAGCACCCTCGCCACCACCCTGGCCAGCGGCATTGGCTATGTCTGGGTCTGGACCCGCAAGGCACAACGCAAAGGGTGGCACGTCTAACAGTTGGCTAAACACTAGGGAGCCGTTCAGAGCTTGAGGATCTCCCGCACAAACGGGATGGTCAGGCGGCGCTGTGCCGCCAGCGAGGCTTGGTCGAGCTGGTCCAGCCGCTGTAGGATCGAACGAGTGTCACGGGGGATACGCTGCAGCAGAAACTGTGCGATTTCCGGCTTCAGATCGAGGCCACGTTTGGCAGCGCCGAGGATCAATAGTTGCAGGCGACTCGCGTCGTCGGGCGGGGTCAGATGGTAGCAGGGTCCCCAGGTGAGGCGTGAGGCGAGGTCGGGCAGTTCGATCGGCAGATAGGCGGGTGAGACGCTGGCGCTGACCAGCAGTCGTCCGCTGTTCTCCCGCAGCCGGTTGAAGAGATTGAACAGGGCAATCTCCCACTCTGTATCCCCCGCCAGTCTATCCAGATCGTCGATGCAGACCAGCTCGAGCAGCTCCATGCCGTCAAGCATCTCGGGGGCAAAGCTGCTGATCTCCTGCAGTGGAATGTAGGCGCTGCTGTCGCCCTGCTCCTGTTGCGCCCGGCAGGCCGCCTGCAGCAGGTGGCTCTTGCCGACAGCTGCTTCGCCCCAGAGATAGATGAACGGATCGTTTGCAGAGCGCAGGCTGCTGACCGCTTCGGCGTTGTTTCCCGCGACATAGCCATCAAAATCGACGGTGTTGTGGAAGCCGATGTCGAGGGGCAGTTGCAGCGCGCTCATGGGTGGATCAGCGGCTGCCTTTCAGGCAGTTTGCGGTCTCTGCGAGACGTCTGCCGAGTGCCCGGCAGAGGCTTTTCTCTTCGTCGCTGAGGGGCAATTTGCTGTCGCTGCCGGCGAGGTGGCTGGGGCCGTAGGGGGTGCCGCCGGTGCGAGTGTGCAGCAGTTCGGTCTCGCTGTAGGGCAGGCCGAGCAGCAGCATGCCGTGGTGCATCAGCGGCAGCATCATCGACAGCAGGGTGCTCTCTTGGCCGCCGTGCATGGAGGAGGTGGAGGTGAAGACACCGGCGGGTTTGCCGATTAGGCTGCCACTCATCCAGAGCCGGCTGGTGGAGTCGAGAAAGTACTTCATCGGCGCCGCCATGTTGCCGAAGCGGGTGGGGCTGCCTAGCGCGAGTCCGTCGCAGCCCTCCAGGTCGGCCGCGCTGACATAGGGGGCGCCGCTATCGGGGATGGTGTCGGCTACCGCTTCGCATTCAGCGGAGACTTCGGGCACGCTGCGCAGCCGGGCGCTGGCGCCGGCGATCTCCTCGACGCCGCGGGCGATCTGTTGCGCCATACTGGCGGTGGCGCCGTGACGGCTGTAGTAGAGAATCAAGATCTCACTCATCTCAGAGGATCTCCAGTACCAGCTCGGGAGGACGGCCGATGGCGGCCTTGCCGTCTTTGATGACGATGGGGCGTTCGATCAGCTTGGGGTGGGTGAGCATGGCGTCGATCAGCTGTTCCCGGCTGAGGCCCTCGTCGGCCAGCTTGAGCTCCTTGTACTCCGCCTCTTTTTTGCGCATCAGCTCACGCGGCTGCAGGCCGAGCATGTCGAGGATCTGCTCCAGCTGCTCGCGGCTAGGCGGAGTCTTCAGATACTCGATCACCTCAGCGGTTTCGCCCTTCTCTTCCAGCAGTTGCAGGGTCAGGCGACATTTGCTGCAGCGGGGATTGTAATAGATCTCGAGGCTCATGCGGTTCTCCTTCGGATTGGGCACGGCATTCTAGCAATTCTGCCGCAGGGGGCCGTGAGTTTTTACCGCGGATTCTAACAGCTTGGCTGTTTGCCTCCAGAAGCGATGTGGCATACTGACGCCGCCGCGATTGAGGAAGGAAGGCCATGACCCGGAATATCTCTGCAGAGGCGAGACGTTATCTGGATCTGCTGCGTCAGTTCAGCTCGCTGCTGTTCCACCATTTTGCGAAGGATGGCGGGATTCAGAATACGGCGGCCCTGACCTATACCACGTTGCTCTCTCTGGTGCCGCTAATGACGGTGATGCTGGCGCTCTTCTCCGCCTTTCCTGGTTCGGAGAAGGCGGCGTCGGAGATCGAGAACTTTGTCTTCCAGAATTTTGTGCCGGCGGCGGGGGAGATCGTCCAGGAGCATCTGAGAAACTTCAGTCAGAAGGCGGGACGGCTCTCCGGGGTTGGTTTTGGCTTTCTGTTTGTCGTCGCGCTGATGTTGATGGCGAACATCGACAAGGCATTCAACACCATCTGGCACGTGCGCAAGAAGCGTAAGCCGATAGCAACCTTCCTGGTCTACTGGGCGATCCTCTCGCTAGGGCCGATCCTGATTGTGGTGAGCGTGGGCGTCACCTCCTATCTGGTCTCCCTGCCAATCTTCATCGAGGATGCGACGGTGGTGCAGCTGCGCACCCGGCTGCTGGGGGTGATGCCGGTGCTGATCTCGGCACTGGCCTTCACCCTGCTCTATGCGCTGGTGCCAAATCGCAACGTGCCGCTGCGCCACGCTTTGGCTGGCGGCGTGCTGGCAGCGCTGCTGTTCGAGACGGCGAAGCGTGGCTTCGCCCTCTATGTCACCCAGTTTCCCACCTATGAGGCGATCTACGGGGCGATGGCGGCGATCCCGATCTTTCTGATCTGGCTCTGGCTCTCCTGGCTGGTAACCCTGTTGGGGGCGGAGTTTACCTACTGCCTGGGTATCTATCGGCACAATTGGCGTGAGAAGTTCTACTCAAGGGGAGCCAGTTTTCTGCTTGCATTTCGTTTGATCGGCTATCTGCGTGAGGTACAGCGGGAAGGGGGGCAACTGAGTACCGCGGAGCTGACTGGGCGTGAGCCGGAGGCGGGAGAGGAGCGGATCGAGGCGGCGCTGAAGGCGCTGCAGGCAGCGCACTTGGTGTTGCGCAGCGAGGATAGGGGGTGGGCGCTGGCGCGGGACCTGAGAGAGACCTCGCTGCTCGAACTCTATCACGCCGATCACTTTGTGTTGCCGACAGCCGGTGATGTGGAGACCGAATCACCCCGTTTGGCGGAGTTGCTTGCTTCACTGGATCAAGATCTCATCAGTAAGCTGCAGCAGCCGCTGGACGATCTCTATGCGTGAGCCCCATGGGGCGTCAGGTATCCTTCAGGCGATAGCGGGCAAAACCTGGGGTCGCCTCGGCCAATTGCATCAGCACGATCACTGGATCGGGGGTCTGCTCATCCACCCGGTACCCCTGGTCCAGCTCGAGAGAGTTGCGTGAGACGATCACCGACCCCCGATGCTTATGTCCTCGGTCAATAAAAAGTGCGCGTCGTCCTGGCTGCTCTTCTTTGCCTTTGTTCAGAGTGCGCAGAGTGATCGGGCTGACATGGCCGCGGATGAATTGCACACCCAGTTCCAGCGAACTGTTGCCCTTGCGCATGGCGCGGCGCACCACGCCGATGCGCCAGTCAGAACTGTTCTCATCCTCGCTGGCAGTGATCAGCAGCAGTTGCCCCACCTGGGGGGATGAACTCTGTGAGAGCTGCAGCTGCAGTGCTACGCCGCTGGCGCTCTGGTCCACCTGCATGCATTCGAAGCTCTTGTGTTGCGGTGCGTAGTCCGCCCCTAGGTTGCCATTGAGGATCACCGAGAAGCTGGAGTCGCTGGAGGATTCGTTCTGGATCGCCAGGGTCTGCAGATAATGGTGGATGCTGGTGACGCCAAGTGCGATCGCCACCCGGCGCGGTCGGTTTTGCCGGTCTGCCCCGCGCTGTTGCTGGATGTGCCACGACTTGAGTATGCGCCGCAGGATCAGGATCGCCTCCTCCGGAGGCAGGTGCTGCAGCCCTGGAGGTGGTTCCTCACCATTCATGGCGATCTTTTGCTGCGCCCTGTGGATGCGCTTGCTGACCGAAGTGAGGCTGAAGCGGCGATAGCGTCTCGGATCGAGGTTGGGGCTGATATCCGGGTCGAAGGGGCGGGGTGGTTTCATGCCCGACATGTCGATGACAAATCGTCCCGCAGCGTCACCTGTGGCGGTTACGGAGCCGAACTTCGCCTTGCCGGCATACTGGTTGAGGAAGTCGAAACAGATACGAGCCTCACCCGGCTCCAGATGACAGGGGTCAAGCAGTGAGACGAGGATGATGCGTTTGGTCTGATGGCTGATGGTTGAGGTCTCGTCACCTGCCTGGTCATGGTCGTCGATGATTTCGTTATGCAGATTCTGCTGCTCTGCCAGGGCATAGAGTTTGAGCACCTCGCTTAACGACTTGCGGGAGCGACAGTCATAGCCTTCGAAGGCGACAAACTGTTCCAGTGCAAGGAATTTCAGGGCGTAGAAGATGCTGTGCAGCAGACGTTTGCGCTGTTTCAGCCAGGAGCGATTGTTGAGGCATTCGTTGATGATGTGTTTGTAGCCGTAAGCCATCTCCGTCAGCAGACGGCGGATCTGCAGTATGTCTGGCGCACCCCTTTTACCGATTGGAATACGGCACAACCGGGTGCTGGGCATGCGGTAGATCTCCATCAGCTCTGCACGATCCTTGACTCTGTCGGGATGACGGTTGAGCAGGCTCAGATTGGCGATGACAAATTCTGCAACCCGTTCCGGGCTGGCATAGGGGAGGGATGCAACCCACTGTCGCAGCTGCCCAGGGTGAGTCTCAACCAGCGGACTCTGTGTCGAGTCAGGGGCCGGGACAGAGAATAGTGTCTGATCCATCAGGTCAGCACGATTATTGAAAAGACTGAACATAGCGAATAAAAGGTAACTATCCTGGTTTGCACCTTGATTCTCTCTAGTGTTCGGCGATCCAGTGCCGAACTTGAGTTTCGTGTCCGCTGGATGAAATTGAAATCCAGCGAATTAATGCCGAGAATGAGTGTCACACATTGAGTGCCAGGAATATCAGGACCGAGTCCGCATGTTTTGGGGGAATTTGGGAAAATGAGTGCAAAGCTCTTCACAACTTTGCTGATTACCGTGCTGTTTACGAATCTAGTTCTGGCAGATGGTGTCGATTTCGAGCTGCCTGGGCTGGATGGCAAGCAGCATCGCCTCTCCGACTACCGCGGCAAATGGGTGCTGGTCAACTACTGGGCGACCTGGTGTCCTCCTTGCCGGGAGGAATTGCCCGAACTTGAGGTTTTTCACAACAATCACAAGGATAAAGATGCGGTGGTGCTCGGTGTCGATATGGAACGGATCGACAAGAAGCGTCTGCGACGTTTTGTTGATGACCAATTTCTGAGTTATCCGATTCTGATGCAGAAGCCCACACCGCATACGGCTCTGGGTAAGGTGCCGGGGTTGCCTACCTCCTATCTGATCTCCCCTCAGGGCGAGGTGGTGGCGCGCCAGGTCGGGCAGATTTCCGCTTCCGACATCGAGAACTTTATCGACAAAAACAATTGAGGCTGAGCGATGCTGAATCCTCGTCTGCTCTGGTTGCTGTTCTGGCTGTTGATTGCGGCAGATAGCGCCGCCGCTACCCGTGATCCGGGCGAGCACTTTTTCGATCAGTCACTGGGTGATTTCAGCGAAGAGTTGGTGACGGCCCGGGAAGAGGGTAAGAAGGGCATTCTGATCATGTTCGAGATGGACGAGTGCCCCTTCTGCCACCGTATGAAACAGCGGGTATTGAACCAGGCGGAGGTACAGGACTACTTCAAGCAGCACTTTCTGATCTTCAGTGTCGATATCGAAGGCGATGTGGAGATCACTGATTTCAATGGGAAACGGGTCACAGAGAAGGAGTTTGCCTTCAAGCAGTTCCGCGTTCGGGCGACCCCGGTGTTTGGCTTTTTCGACCTCAATGGCAAGCTGATAACGCGCTTCACCGGCGCCAGCAAGGACTCGCGGGAGTTTCTCTGGCTGGGAGAGTTTGTGGTCAGCGGAGCCTATAAAGAGACCAACTTCCCACGCTACAAACGGCAGAAGCGCAAGGAACTCAGAGGACGGTGAGCGGGCGGTGGAATAGAGGCCGGCTGATCGCCGCACTGTTTGTCTTCCTGTGCGCTCCGTTCTCGCAGGCGGCTGAGCCGCTGCCCACGCCTCTGACACTGCGGCAGGCGCTGCAGCTGGCCGATGGCGAACATCCTCAACTTGAACAGCTGCAGGCGGCTCTGGCGATAGCCGAGGCCGCGTATGCTGGTGCCGAAGCCGATGACGACCTGACTGGCGGGGTAGAGGCGGCCCTGCGGGTCATCGAGCCTTCACCAAATTCCACCAATCAAGAGCACTATGACAGCTGGTTGAAGCTGCGCCTGAGCAAACGGCTCTATGACTTTGGACGAACCGAACAGAGCATCGCAGCGGCTGATGCGGCTCGTGAGGGGCGCGTCTGGGAGCTGCTGGAATTGCGCCAGCAGCGGCGTCTGCAGGTGATGGAGGCTTTTTTTGGGGTGCTGCTGGCTGACCTGAAGTACGCCAGGGAGAATGAGGCAATGTCGATCGCCTTTATCCGTTTTGACCGGTCGCAGAATCGCCAGCAGCTGGGCGAGACCTCCGATCTCGAGGTGCTGCGACTGCAGAGGCTGTTCGAGTTGAGCCGCCGGCGCGTGATCACCAGCCAGAACCGTCAGCGTATCACCCGCTCACAGCTAGCGATCAGTCTGAATCGTCCCGATGATCTGCCAGCAGAGCTGGAGTTTCCAACATTGGCCCTGGGTCGGGAGGCAGGTGAACTGGAGCCGTGGATCGAAAAGGTCTTGCAGGACAACCCAAGCCTGAAGGCAGTGCGCGCTGCGGTGAGTGCAGCAGAGCAGCAGTTGCACGCCGCGCAGGCTGCTGACAATCCGGTGATCCGCGGTGAGCTGGAGGCAGGGGTCTACCAACGGCAGTTGGGGGGGCGAAACGACATGAGCGCTGCGTTGGTGTTTGAGTTACCGCTGTTTAGCGCGTCGCGGGTGGATGCGGAAACGGCGCAGCGGCGGGCCGAGCTGCGCGAACGGCGTGCTGAACTTGCGCTGAAGCAGCTGGAGTTGCGACAGTCGGTGCTGGAGCTGTGGATGGAGCTGCAACAGCTTCAGGCGGAACGGATCGAGCTGGAGGTCACCAGCGACTATCGGGAGCTCTACCTTGATCGGGCGCGCGCCCGCTATGAGATGGAGGTCTCCAGCGACTTGGGGGATTCGATGGTGCGGGAGTCGGACATCCGCCTGAAACAGGCGCAGAACGATTTCAATATTGCCCTGACCTGGGCAAAGCTTGATGCGCTGGCGGGAGAGCTGCTGACAGATCAGGTGCCGGCCGAAGCGGCTGAGGGGGAGAGATGATGAAAAGGGTTCTGCTGACTGGCTGCCTGTTGTTGCTGGCAAGCAGTATGGTGCTCGCCTCAACCTTTGAGGGAAGGGTGGTGTGGCATAAACGACTCGAACTGAGCAGCCTGGTGAGTGGCCGGATTGCCCGCATCCCTGTGGTTCAGGGGGAGCGGGTGGCCCGTGGCACTCTACTGCTGGAGTTTGAGCAGCGGGCGATCGCGGCCCGTCTTCAGGCAGCCCGGGTCCGGCTGAAATTTGTCAGAGAGACGCGGCAAGAGGCACGCCGGGAGCTGGAACGCTCGCTGGAACTCTATGAGCGCACCCTGCTCTCCGATCACGAAAAACAGCTGGATGAGATCGCCTTTGCCAAGGCTGAAGCCGCCTTCGCTCAGGCAGAGGCGGAGTTGGCGCAGGCTGAACTGGAGCAGAATTACAGTCGGCTGAAAGCGCCCTTTGATGCCCTGATTGTCGAGTTGCTGGTGCAGCCTGGGCAACTGGTAGTCAATCGCTTGAACACTGTGCCGTTGCTGGTGCTGGCTGCCAGCGGAGAGATGCAGGCAGTACTGCAGCTCGATCTGGAGCAGCTGCATGGCCTGCAGGTGGGAGCGAAGGCCCGGGTGGTGGCTGCTCAGGATGAGTATCCTGGTCGCATCGTTCGGATCGGCCTGGAGCCGGTGAAAGGAGCGGGTGGCGAGTCGAAATATCCAGTGGAGGTGGTGTTCGGGTTGCCTGAGAAGGGAGGGCTGCGTGCCGGTATGCCCGTCAGAGTGATCTTCGATGAAAACTAGCGTCAATGAAAAGGGTGGGGTCGTCTGCTGCCGTTGTTATGTCTCCGGCCGAGTGCAGGGGGTGTTTTTCCGAGCTACGAGCCGCCGCGAGGCGGAGCGGCTGGGGCTGACCGGCTACGCCAAAAATCTGCTGGATGGGCGTGTCGAGGTGGTGGCCTGTGGCGATGCCGCGGCGGTTGATGCGTTGCGGGAATGGCTGCATCAGGGGCCACCTAGTGCCCAGGTCACTGCGGTGGTGTGTGAGACCCTGTTCGGCGAGGAGTACCGAGGCTTTTCTATCGGCTAGCGGCCTCTCGATCTAAGACGCCAGCTCCGCCACTACTGTGCGGAGACTGTCCCGTCGTCGGCTCTCGGCTGCGTCTCGAGAGGCCGGAATTTGGCAGGTTGACCGTTGACCATTGGAATCGATTTCATGCCGAATTGTCCAGGTATCTGCGGGTCTTGAGAGTAGCGGCCAGTTGATGCGCTGGTAGAGGCAGGTTGTGCCTGAGGGAGTGGGCGCCAAGTGGGACTCGTTTGAGCCCGGTGAACGGGCGTTGGTGGTGTGTTGATGTTGGCGCCGTATTGGTTACTGCCGGGTTGTTGAGATAGCGCCTGCCCCTGCTGGCTGTAGTCTTGGGGAGATGGATAGGTTGGCTGGGTGTATTGGGGAGGCGAGGTGTAACCGTAGCTCGATGCACTCCCGTAGTCTTGCGGGTTGCCGTATCCAGGGGTATCGCTATATCCGTAGCCTGAAAACGGTGCCTGATAAGTCGGGGGGGGGGGGCGTAATTATTCCCACGATCATATTGTGCGGGTGGTGCGTAGTAGCGATCGTTACGGCCGTAATCATCGCGCTGATTTGATGAACCGAACATGCGGTTCATCATATTCATCGGATTGATATGGATCCCTCTATCATCCTGGTTTGCAGAGCCATAATCGGAGCGCGGTGCAACGTAACCTGGGTTGCCGTAGAGAGACTGGGGTTGCCCACCGATCGGTTGCTGATAACTGTTGTAGGGGGCGTTGCTGGCGTCGGGAGCACTGTAGTATCCGCCTGGTGGAGTGTAATCGTCTGCTATCGCAGAGTTGAGGCCGATCAGGCCGCAGCAGGCGGACAACAACAGCGTTTGCTTCATCTTCTACTCCTTGTAAAACCATTGAGCGGGTTGTTCTCAGGCTAGGCTTACTATAAGCGCCAGTTGTGGGTGGCGCAAAGTCTCTGCAGGGCTGTTTAGGCCGTTTAGGCAAGCCGCAGAATGTATCGGCAGGGTTCTCCTGTCTGTTTAAAAAATAGATCCGAAATGGAGTCGTGATGGAGTTGCCGCCACTGGTATTAATCGTTCCGAAAGTATTGGCAGTGTATACTGCTTTCCATGGCTACGATAAAAGAACAGCGTGATCAGAAAAGGAAAGATGTAGTGGAG
>NZ_KQ557142.1:0-42210 GCF_001443665.1 endosymbiont of Ridgeia piscesae
ACTTCGCTGATTAAGAGTTTCTTCCGCATGTCAGATACAAAGTATATTTTGGCAAGTTCAAAAATAGACTGCCAATACTTTCGGAACGATTAATAATAGGAACAGCAGTATATATTTTAGGCTCATATCGCAGATTGTGTGGGTAACTTGATTGGTTACCGTCATGATCATCTGTTGAACCACTGGAAGCGACTTCCTCAATGAAGCCTACTGACCTATTCACCGCGCCGATGGATTGTCTGCTCCCTGGGAGGTTCAGAATGTCGAGTTTGATCCTGATAAGAGTCGAATCGACTTCAAGGTATGCTTCAAGCGTGGAAGCTGCTTCACCTGCCCGTCTTGCGGGGCGAAGGCCGGGCAGTCCACGCCACCAAGCCGAGAATGTGGTGCCACCTCAACTTTTTTTAGTACGAAGCCTACATTCATACCGACCTGCCACGAGTGCGCTGCAAGCAGTGCGCTAAGACAACACAGGTCGTCCTCAGACAAGGTTTACTCAGAACTGTTCGAGGCGCTGGTGATCACTCTGTGCAGACAGATGCCAGTCAATGCTGTTGCCACACACCTCAATGTCAGTGATGACACGATCTGGCGCATGCTCCACCACTTGTGGACGATGCCCGTGAGCAGGAGGATTTCAGCAAGGTGAAGGCCGTCGGTGTTGATGAGACTGCCTTCCCAAGGCCATATGGTGATGTCATGATCGTCATTTTCGGGCCTGATAGTCGGCTAAACTAGATTCACCCTTACTGTAATGTCATTAACTAAGCGTTAGCCGACTGCATTTGTTAATGTTAGTAGAAACTATTTCTAAGCACAGAGGACAGATTATGCGTGTCCAGCAAGTCTCTGTAACGGACATGAAACAGCAGGTAACAAAGCTCATTTCAATCCATCAGGGGCTTCTAGCCAAAAAATTTCTTTAGTCGTTTACCAAGCCAGCCGCCCTTCTTCTCTTGCCTAATAGTACCCTGAACGACAGAAACGTAGTCTTTGTCATCGGTCTTGATGTGGTTGATCAGCCAGGTGCGTAGCATGGCGGATACTTCCGTGGCAGCAGCAGGATCACCTTGCTCGAATCGGGAGTGAAACCCGGACAGGCGTTTGATGAAAAGTTGATGAATACGCTGATGCCCGGTCAAGAATTCATAACCAGCCTGTTCTTGAAGGCTCTCTTCAAAGGCGAAGTGGGTCTCAGTATAATCAATGAGTTCCTGGAATACGTCGCTGATCTCGTCTCGATCCCAAGACTCAATAGCTGCTTGCAAGCGGTTGATATAGTCGACGATTCGCTGGTGTTGCTGATCGATTACGTTAATGCCCGTGTCGAGCGATTTATCCCATTCCAGATAGGCCATATCTTCATACCTTTGCGGTTACTGCAACGTAGCCGGTTAAATGATAATCAATCGGGTGGGGAAATCTGGGAGATTGGTCCAGTATCACGCAATAAACCGGCCGCAATTTTTGCGGTCGGTTCGGGGCGAAGGTCGGTTTGCTGTTAACTGGACTCTTTGCAGAGCTCCACTTCAGCCTCGATAAGCATCTCTACAATAATTTCGACCTCATTGGGATTGGTCTCTGAGATTTCCCGGAATTCCTCGCAGGTCAGGGAGAGCATGTCTTTCATAGTGCACCTCGACTAGTAAATAATTAAATACTTATATAGTACTGATTGCCGGATCAGTCAATGCCTTTTTTCATTCTTTTATTGTGTTTTATGATTGCCCCTTCAGTTTGGGAAGCTGATTGGTAGATGATTGGGATCTAAATTCATGGCGGCGCGACTGGTGCTCTGTTTTTCAAAGGCGGATGCTGCTTGACACCCTTTTTACTGGCACCAAGGAGACTCTATCGTTTATGAAATATGGTTATCGAATAGTGGACTCAGAACGGGTCTACGATGGCTTTTTAAAACTCAATCGCTATCGTCTCAAACATGAGCTCTACGAAGGGGGTGAGAGCCGTGAGTTGGTGCGTGAGCGAGTCGAACAGCTCAGAGCATCGATGGTATTGCTCTACGACCCCCACCGCGATCAAATGATTCTGGTCGAGCAGTTCCGCATCGGCGCCTTGGGAGCGGTAAAGCCACCTTGGGTGCTGGAAGTTATCGGTGGTTATGTCGGGGAGGCAGAGAGTTCGGCAGAGGTGGCCAGGCGTGAGGCGATGGAGGAGGCCAACTGCCAGGTTGGGCGGCTCGAGCATATCACCCAATTCATGGTGAACCCCGGTCTCTCGGTGGACCGGATCGATCTCTACTGTGGAGAAGTGGATGCCTCAGCCGCGGGTGGGGTGCATGGACTTAAGCATGAGGGTGAGGATATCCGGGTGGTGGTGATGGATGCTGATCAGGCGCTTGCCGAGCTCTATGGCGGACGGGCCAACTCCACCAGTATCATCATTGCCCTGCAGTGGTTTCAACTGAACCGGGAACAGCTGCGGCAACGCTGGTTTGCAGAGGGCTAGGTAGTCTGTCGGATTTAATCGGTGGAGCCAGTAAAATATGAATATGCGAACAATAATGGATCGAAATCGCGACTTTCCGAAAGCGTTTTCTGAAGGAATTAGAAGGGTTGTTTGTGCAGATGCTGGTGGTTGCTAAGGTCACGGGGTTGTTCAAGTGAGGCGTCGCGCATCATGCTTTCCTCAGAGGGCTTCGTACAAGCCTACAATGCACAGGCTGCAGTCGATATCGATTCTTACCTGATCGAGGAAAACCATATCAGCCAACAGCCCAACGACAAGCAGAAGATCACGCCAGTCCTCGACTCCTAGGGCAGCAGCTCAACCTTCAGCAAGAATGCCTGCTCTCTGCGTGACCGGGTAGATCCTCGCAGGTCGCCACTCCGAGCCGATTCACCCACGTTGTGCCCCGAACTGCCAATCGCACTCCACAGGCCTGGTTCAATCTCAATCACGCTGACCAGGCGCAGGCCGACGGAACCCCCGCTGAGCCCTGCTGGCTGCGAATCCCATGCGCTGATCTCGACCCGGATCTTATCGCCCACCACTCGAGGGGTGAGCATAAGGCCACGTTGAAACTGTTGGTAGTCTGCCTGGTGGGAAAATCCAAACAGAGGACCAACCACTGTCAACGCGCCACCCCGATCCAGCCTCCGGCGCTCCTGTTGGCTGATATAGACCTGATGCCCATCCAGCGTTTGCAGCTGCAGTGGCGGGCTCCAGCGGGAGTGGGTGCGATAGCTGTGAGTATGCTGGTTGCCGGCAGGATTGACGTTGCTTAGCTGGAGCAGGAGTCGTCTTGCAGGCCGGTCAAGCTCTCCGATCAGTCTGATAAGCTCCGCCCGCCGTGCAGTCTCTGCCTTGAGCAGCAGACCAGTGCCTGCCGGGCTGATCAGTGCGTCCTGTCCGAGCAGAGGTGCAAGCATCGGGATCAGTGTCTGTGCCGGTTGGTGCATCAGCGGCACAAACTCAATCGCGGGCTCGGCCAGTCCGCTCAACGGGGAGAAAAGCGCCAGGAATAGTAGTATCCATCGCCGGGTCATCAGGATTGTCTGCCTTTAACTTGTTCAGTCACAGGCAGTATAGCGATTAGATCTTAAAGATAGAGTCGCAACAGTTCCCGGTCCGGTTCACCGCTCTCCCACGCCTCGTTGAAGCGCTCAGCCAGCTGTGCGACCCGCAGGCGGTCATTGAAATCACAGCGGCCCTCGTAGTAGCTGGCCATCTTGCGGTGGATGTAGCCATATTCGTCCGCTAGCAGAAAGTTTTCCAGTGCCTTGATGAGCGGTTCCCCTGGCCGGCGGATCTCGATGCTGGAGGTGAGGCGTTGAGCCAGATGAACCAGTCGATGGCCTTTGCGGCGGATCGTGCGATTGTTCTGCAGCAGGATGCGGATCTGAGAGAAGCGGCTACGCAACGAGAGCTCTTTGATCGCCACAACAAAGTCGCTCTGGTCGTAGAGCAGGTGATCCAGGTCGTGACTGAAGATATCGATGGTGCGATGCGCCTGAGTCGCCATGTTCAAGGCAAACTGTGCGAATTCGTCTACCGAGGTGAGTGAGATTAGGCCACTCTCTGCGCCGAGCTGATAGGCGTCTGCTGTCGGTGTGGTTTCCGGTGCCAGTATGATCATTCTTCTTCCTTATTAATCTTCCTTATCAAGCCGCATGCTCAAATGGGGAATGCCCGCATCCATGAAAATCTCTCCCTCTGGGTGAAAGCCGAATCGTCGATAAAAAGCGACTGCGTGGGTTTGGGCGTGCAGAAAGCAGGCTGGAAAACCCTGTTGTTCGGCGAGTTGCAGCAGCTCTCTAAGCATTGCGCTGCCGACTCCCTGATTGCGCCAGGACCGCAACACCGACATGCGGCCGATCTGCCCGTTGGGAAGTAGCCGCGCACAGCCGATGGGCTGACCGTCCGGGGTTTCTGCCAGCAGATGCAGTGCCGTCTCGTCGAGACCGTCCCACTCTAGTTCGGGCGGCACCTGTTGCTCCTTGATGAAGACCGTCTCGCGGAGCTGTTTGAGTGCCTCCGCACTCGCCGGCCAATCGGCCTGCCGCAGTTGAAACTGGGTGCTACTCATTGTCGAAGATGAGGTGGTTGCCATTGTAGAGATCACACACAAGCTGCAGGCAGTCGGGCTGTTCCAGCCAGTTCTCCAGATAGCCGAAGTGGAGCAAGCGATGATGGGTGAGGATGGCGAGAAAGTCCCCTGATTCAGAGGGGAGTTGATACTCTTCGCCATTCACGAACAGGCTGTCCTGGCCTTGGCTGCCGCGACTGAACAGTATGCGCGAGTATGCGTTGCGATGGATCGTCGACGCCTGTCGAAAGCGTTCGTGGAAGGTGGCGGGGGAGAGCGGTGTCTGGCGGGGTTCCAGTTGCAGGTTTGGTTTGCTTTCGCTGATGAAACGGCCGAACCAGCGTCGTTTAAACTCGTCATCTGTCTGCAGCATCCGCTGCAAATTGGCGCTGACCTTCTCCACAACAGTTGGCAGGATCTCACCGCTGGCCTGTTGTGGCGTCATGGGAAGATCCCGATAGCGCCCTTCAGCGGCGAGCTGCTCGCCCAGTGCCTCGCACCAGGCGTTGGCCATCTCGCGGTAGGCAGGGGCGCGGAATCCCACCGAGCAGCTGATGCAGTCGTCACCCTCGGCTACCCCCCAGTGGGCAACATTGGGCGGCAGATAGAGCAAATCACCGGGCTCCAGCAGCCACTCTTCCTCCGCCTTAAAATCGGGCAGGATGCGTAGGTCGAGACCGGGGATAAAATCCTCCTCCGAAACCGGCTGGTAGTGGATCTTCCAGCGCCGCCGTCCCTTGGCCTGATAGAGGAACACATCGTAGTCATCGATGTGGGGGCCGACCGAGCCCTGATCCGCGGCATAGCTGACCATCACATCGTCAAGACGCCAGTCGGGGATGAAGTGGAAGTAGTCGAGCAGACTCGCAACTGGTGGCAGATGCTTGTCCACATCCTGCACCAGCAGGGTCCAGTGGCTCTCCGGTAGCTCGGCAAAGGTCGCCTCAGTGAATGGGCCGAAGCGTGCCTCCCAAGGGGTCTTACCCCGTTCCAGCACCAGGCGGGATTCCACATCCGCCTCGCAGGCGAGACCGGCTAGCTCATCTGCATCCAGGCCACACTTAAACTTGGGTAGGGCCTGGCGCAGCAGCAACGGCTTCTGTTGCCAATAGCTTTTCAGGAAGCTTTTCGGAGTGATCTCGTTGGGGAAGTTGAGCTGCTGCATGGGACAAATCCTGCCTGAGAAGGATGGGATTATAGACCCAGGTTAGGGATCGATCAGCAGGAAGTGAATTCTGATTTTGCCCTGGGATGTGATCTAGGCCCGACTGCAGGAAAAAGAAAACCCGGCATACCAGGCTGGGGGGCGGTAGGCCGGGTTTGAATGCAGACGGACCGAGCGACTCGTATTGCGGACACGAGCGGGAGGACAAGCCAATCGGCTACCGTCTGCAGAGATATTATGAACTAAATTCTCCAAATGAAACCGTGCTTTGGTTCACAAAGTCCAAGCAATCCTTGATCAAGGTCCTGGGTCTCTATGATGGCAGTCAAATACGTTTTGCCTGCTCGGTCGCATTTCCGATATAGCCCTGCGGGGTCAGCTGTTTCAGAGATGCCTTGGCCGCATCGGGGATCTCCAGGCCATCGATGAAGCTAGCCAGCTGCGTTGGGGTGATGCGTTGGCCGCGGGTCAGCTCCTTCAGCTTCTCGTAGGGTTTTTCCACCCCGTAGCGGCGCATCACGGTCTGGATCGGCTCCGCCAGCACCTCCCAGTTGCCCTCCAGGTCGGCCAGCATCGCCTCGCCGTTCGCCTCCAGCTTGCTGATACCGCGCAGGATCGATTGCAACGCAATGCTGGTGTGGGCAAAGCCGACGCCGAGGTTGCGAAGCACCGTGGAGTCGGTCAGATCCCGCTGCCAGCGGGAGATCGGTAATTTGGCGGTGAGATGGCCGAACAGGGCGTTGGCGATGCCCAGATTGCCCTCACCATTCTCGAAGTCGATCGGGTTGACCTTGTGCGGCATGGTGGAGGAGCCCACCTCGCCGGCGATGGTCTTCTGCTTGAAGTAGCCCAGCGAGATGTAGCTCCAGATATCGCGGCAGAAATCGATCAGGATGGTGTTGAAGCGTGCCACCGCATCGAACAGTTCAGCCATGTAGTCGTGGGGTTCGATCTGGATGGTGTAGGGGTTCCAGTCGAGGCCCAGTGACTCGATAAAACGCTGCGCAAAGCCGGGCCAATCGACCTCTGGATAGGCGGAGAGGTGGGCGTTGTAGTTACCCACCGCGCCGTTGATCTTGCCCAGCAGCTGCAAGCTGGCGATCTGTTCCCGCTGACGCTGCAACCGGTAGACCACATTGGCCATCTCCTTGCCCATCGTTGAGGGGGAGGCGGGCTGGCCGTGGGTGCGGCAGAGCATCGGTGTCTCGGCCAAGGCGTGGGCCAGGGCGCGGACCGCCTCGATCACCTCATCGATCTGTGGCAGCAATACTTGGCCGCGCCCCTCGCGCAGCATCAGCGCGTGAGAGAGGTTGTTGATATCCTCCGAGGTGCAGGCAAAGTGGATGAACTCACTGATCGCTTCCAGCTCGTCATTGCCGGCGATCTTCTCCTTCAGAAAGTACTCCACCGCCTTTACATCGTGGTTGGTGGTGCGCTCGATATTCTTGATTCGCTGGGCATCCGCCTCATCAAACTTCAGCACGATGTTATTGAGGATGTTGTCGGCATGTTTACCGAGCGGCGGTACCTCGCGGACCTCATCCGCCGCCGCCAGCGCCTGCAGCCAGCGCACCTCCACTAGCACCCGGTGACGGATAAGGCCATATTCACTGAAGATAGGACGCAGCGCATCGGTCTTGCTGCCGTAACGCCCGTCCACCGGAGAGACTGCGGTCAATGTGGAGAGTTGCATGGTTTTCTGCCTGCCTGATCTGAAAAAAGGGCGAGTATACCCAATCCATTGGGGAGGCGGGAAATCGCCGCTCGCTTTCGTCCAGACTTAATCAGAGGCTCCTTAGTCGTTAATAATGGGGCTGATCTGATTGCTGCAACTTGGGATGCCGCATGGGTTGGAGTCGTCAGGGCGATCGAATGATTTTCTGTCAACAGAGATGACTTTCATGGAGTTCTGACGGCAGAGTTTGTTGATCAAGAAATAGTTTGGCCGTGCGGTCAGGCCATTTTCTCTTGATGAGGCCCTCAATATTGCGGAGCAAACTTCCACATAAAGCCACTCAGAATCTCAACCACCCAGCGATCACGGTATGCCAAAGTATTTCAAGCGGAGAGAGTTCCGGCCGCCGCTGCAGGATCTTGGCCCCCTCCTGTGCTAACAGTCGTTGGTGTCGATGGGCCAGAGCATAGAGATTAAGGCCCGGCCGTAGCGCCGGCAGCGGGTGTCTTTCGAGATGTTGTGTGGTGCTCTGGCGCCACTGCTCGGCTGTTTCCAGCGCCTCATCAATAAAGGCAGCTGTTTCTTGGGCATATTTCTGTAGCAGTAACTTATCAGGTGTCAGCTTGTATTGTTGCAGGGGCTCGTGAGCCAGCAGGTATCTGCCTTGGCGCAACTCCCAGCCCAGATTGTGGATGGTCCCCACCAGCCAGCAGTAGGCTCCGATCTGGCGGGCGGACTCGATCTTATCTTCAGGAGTCTGCAGGCTCCTCGCCAGCAGTTCGCAGAAGCTGCCATCCAGCTGCCGGGCATGCTGTTGCAGCTCAGCCCAGTCTGAAGACGGGGTGCCCGCCAGTTGCCGCTTCATCGCTGTCGCCATCTGATCGAACAGTGCGAGTGGAAGTTTCTCATCAGATACAAGCGGAATCAGGGCCTGTGCCAGGGGGTGTCGGGCATGGCCCCGGCAGGCGTTAGCGGTCTCGCTTCGCCACCACTCGAGACGCGCCTGCGCCACTCCAGCATCACTGCACTCCCGCGCGATGCGCAGCAGTTCCTCACGCCAGGCGAACAGCAGTCCGATCTGCTCGCGTCCGTTACGTGGTGAAAAGCGAATCGCGTAGTAGTTGGCAGAACCGGGTGGGACGAGCCGCCGCAGGTGCTCTGCGACTATTCGATCCAATCCAGGATCTCCAGCGGATGGCGGATCAGGCCGTCAGCGTGCCAGCTCTCTGGCCGGTCATCCTCGGTGAGATAGCCGAACAGTGCGGCGAGGGTGAGGGTGCCGGCGTTGCGGCCCGCTTCGATGTCGCGCTCGGCATCGCCCACATAGAGCGACTCAAACGGCTCCACGCCTACCTGTTGGCAGGCGTGGTAAATCGGCGCTGGATGGGGTTTAGGGTGTGCCGCAGTATCGCCGCTGACAATGCAGGCGGCTTGTTCCCCCCAGGCGAGCTGGCGCATCAGCGGTTCGGTCAGCCAGGCCGGTTTATTGGTGACTATGCCCCAGGGGATGTGGCGTTCCTGCAGCGCATCCAGCAAGGGCTCCATGCCGTCGAACAGGCGGGTATGCACTGCGATGTTGGCCAGGTAGTCGTCGAGAAAGGCCCGCCGCAGCGCTTCGTAGCGGGCATTGCCGGGTGCCAGCCCAAAGCCGACCCTGATCATCGCCTGGCTGCCGTGGGAGACTGCCGGGCGCACCTGCGCGAACGGCATCGGCGGTAGGCCCTCGCCGGCGCGTACCCGATTGAGGGCCTGGTGCAGATCGGGGGCAGTGTCGGCGAAGGTCCCGTCCAGGTCGAACAGGACACAGCGGATCGTCATGCGTCAGCCCTGACCGTGTGGACCATGTAGTTGACATCCACATCACTGCCCAGTGAGTAGTGCTGGTTCAGCGGGTTGTAGCTCAGGCCAGTGATGTCGCAGGTCTCCAGTCCGGCGGCGCGGATCCAGCGGTCCAGCTCCGCCGGTTTGATGAACTTGGCGAAGTCGTGGGTGCCCTTGGGCAGCAGCCGCAGCAGATATTCTGCGCCGACGATGGCAAACAGATAGGATTTCGGATTGCGATTGAGGGTGGAGAAGAAGACGTGGCCGCTGGGTTTGACCAGTCGCGCGCAGGCGTTGATCACCGAGGCGGGGTCGGGCACATGCTCCAGCATCTCCATGCAGGTCACCACATCGAAAGCCGCCGGGCGCTCCTCGGCCAGCCGTTCCACCGGGATGCGCTCGTAGTTGACCTTCAGTCCCGATTCGAACAGATGCAGTCGTGCGACCTGCAGTGGCGCCTCACCCATATCGATGCCGGTTACTTGGGCGTCGCGCTCCGCCATGCTCTCGGCCAGAATGCCGCCGCCGCAACCCACATCCAGTACCTCCTTGCCGGCCAGATGGGCGATCTGGTCGATATAGCCGAGGCGCAGTGGATTGATCTCATGCAGTGGTTTGAACTCGCTGTGGGGGTCCCACCAGCGGGAGGCGAGCGCCTCGAACTTGCTGATTTCGGCGTGATCGACGTTGATGGATTCCTGGCTCATTGTTGCTGCGACCGGGGTAGCGGATGGAACAAACGATTATAGCGCGTCATGGAGTCTCTGAATAAGTCTGGACGCAGTCGATTGTGATTCAGAATATTCAGATTCAAGGCGCAAATCGCACCTAAAGCTTACGTTCCTCGCCTACATGGATGTAGGTGAGGAAAAAGCTGGGCATTCTGGGCGCAAGATACGAGTTCATGACTTGTTCAGAGGCTCCTCAGCCCTCGGCAATCCTCTCCCGCCAGCTGGCGGCCCGGCTGATCAGCTCACCACTGTCGAGGGTGGTGAGGCAGCCGTTGTGCACCAGCTGGCGCCCGGCGACCCAGACCTGGCTGACCTGCTCACGCCCGGCAGCGTAGACAATCTGCGAGATTGGATGGTAGACCGGCTGGGTGTTGAGGCGATTCAGATCCACGGCTGCCAGGTCGGCCGATTTGCCGACCTCTAGGGAGCCGATTTCCTGCTCCAGCCCCAGTGCCCGGGCGCCGTTGATGGTGGCCATCGAGAGTGCCTGGGCGGCGGGTAGGGTGGCGGCATCTCCGGCTACCCCTTTGGCCAGCAGGGCGGCGCTGCGCATCTCGCTGAACATGTCGAGATCGTTGTTGCTGGCAGCGCCATCGGTGCCCAGCGCCAGGTTGACGCCGGCCTCCAGCAGCTTCGCCACCGGGCAGAAGCCGCTGGCGAGCTTCAGATTCGACTCCGGGCAGTGGATTACATGGCCGCCACTCTCGGCGAAGCGGCTGATCTCCCCCTCTTCCAGGTGGATCATGTGCACCGCCTGCAGGGTAGGGGAGAGCAGGCCCAGTCGCTGCAGCCGCGCCATCGGCCGGTCGTTATGCTGCTGCAATCCTTGCACGATCTCGTCGTTGGTCTCGTGCAGATGAATGTGCACCGGGATCTCCAACTCGTCGGACAATACTTGGATGCGCTCCAGTGGCGCATCGGAGACAGAGTAGGGGGCATGGGGGGCGAAAGCGGTTTTGATCAGGCCGTTGCTGCGGAACTGGTCGTGTACCTCCAGCCCCTTGTGCAGATACTCTTCCCAGTCTGCGGCCCAAACCGACGGAAAATCGATGGTGATCAGGCCGACCATCGCGCGCATGCCGGCGGCGTGAGCGGCGCGGGCGGTGACATCCGGGAAGAAGTACATGTCGTTGAAGCAGGTAGTACCGCCGCACAGCATCTCCGCCATTGCCAACTGGCTGCCGTCGTGGACAAATTCCTCGCTCACCCAGCGCTGCTCCGCCGGCCAGATGTGCTGGTTGAGCCAGCTCATTAGTGGCAAGTCATCGGCCAGTCCGCGCAGCAGCGACATAGCGAGATGGGTGTGAGCGTTGACCAGACCGGGGATCAGCGCCTGCCCCGGTAGCTCCAGACGGTTCTCTGCCTGATATCGGGATGCGGCCTGATCCGCCGGCAGGAGCCCGATGATCCGCCCGCCATCGATGGCAAGCGCGTGGTTTTCCAACACTTCGCCTTCGGGAATCACCGGGATGATCCACTCGGCCTGGATCAGAGTGTCGATCTGTTGCTGCATAGCGCTTGCCTTTTTTTATCGCTTTGTTCTAAATGGCCGCCAAATTTGCCACGAGATTCGATCAGATGGAAGCCGACCACATTGCCCTGAACCCCTCGCCTGACAACGCCATTGCCTGGCACGCCAAGCAGCTCTGGCTGCTCGACCAACGCAAACTGCCGGCCAGCGCCGAGTATCTGGAACTGAGGAGTGCCGAGGCCACTGCTGATGCGATCCGCGAGATGGTGGTGCGGGGCGCGCCGGCGATCGGCATCACCGCCGCCTACGGGGTGGTGCTGGCAGCCCGTACCGCCTACGCGGCAGCCGGCTCCGGCTGGAAGAGCGCGATCCAGCTCGACCTGGGACGGCTGCGGGATTCTCGTCCCACTGCGGTGAACCTGTTCTGGGCGCTGGACCGCATGCGGGGGCTGATCGACAGCCTGGACGATGAGGCCGACCCTGAGCCGCAGCTGCTGCAGGAGGCTGAGCAGATCCACGCCGAGGATGTGGCGGCGAACCGGTGCATGGGGGAGCTGGGGGCGGCGCTGATCGACGGCCCCACTGGTGTCATCACCCACTGCAACGCCGGGGCGCTGGCTACAGGCGGCTACGGCACTGCGCTGGGGGTGATCCGCAACGCTCACGCCGCGGGGCGTATCAATAAGGTCTATGCTGACGAGACCCGTCCCTGGCTGCAGGGGGCAAGGTTGACCGCCTGGGAACTGTTGGCGGACGCGATCCCGGTGACCCTGCTGGCGGATGGTGCCGCGGCCAACCGGATGGCCCAGGGGGGCGTCGGCTGGATTATCGTCGGCTCTGACCGGATCGCCGCCAACGGTGATGTGGCCAACAAGATCGGCACCTTCAGTCTGGCAGTGGTAGCCAAGTACCACGGCGTGAAGGTGATGGTGGTGGCCCCCACTTCTACCATCGACATGCAGGTCGCTTCTGGCAAGGAGATCCCAATCGAGGTGCGTGGCGGCGATGAGCTGCTCTGCTGCGGTGCGCAGCGTATTGCCGCCGAGGGTGCGGAGGTGTGGAATCCGGTGTTTGACGTGACACCGGCGGAGCTGGTCGATGCCATCGTCACCGAGAAGGGTGTTGTGCTCTCGCCAAATGTAGAAAAGATGCGACAGCTGATGGAATCTTGAGCTCAGAGCGCCAGGAAACTGTTTTCAGGCGCTTTTTGTACAACAAAGGGGGGCGGGGCTATGTTACAATCCGGCAATTTTAACGCCTCCTGAATCCTCAGAGACGTGAGCGGAACAGAAACCAGCGCTTATGAGCGAATTCGCCAAAGAAGTCCTGCCGGTCAATCTCGAAGACGAGATGCGTCAGTCCTACCTCGACTACGCGATGAGCGTAATCGTAGGGCGGGCGCTGCCGGATGTTCGTGACGGACTCAAGCCGGTCCATCGTCGTGTGCTCTATGCGATGAGCGTGCTCGGCAACGATTGGAACAAGCCCTATAAAAAGTCGGCCCGCGTGGTCGGCGACGTGATCGGTAAATATCACCCCCATGGCGATACTGCGGTCTACGACACTATCGTGCGTATGGCCCAGCCTTTCTCCATGCGCTACATGCTGGTGGATGGTCAGGGCAACTTTGGCTCGGTGGATGGCGATGCGCCTGCCGCGATGCGTTACACCGAAGTGCGCATGGCGAAGATCGCCCACAGCATGCTCGATGACCTCGACAAAGAGACCGTCGATTTCGTCCCCAACTACGACAACAGCGAACATGAGCCGGCGGTACTGCCGGCGCGCATCCCCAATCTGCTGATCAACGGCTCCACCGGTATTGCGGTGGGCATGGCGACCAACATCCCGCCGCACAACCTGGGCGAGGTGATCGATGCCTGTATTGCGTTGGTGGACAATGAGGCGATCAGCATGAGCGAGCTGATGCAGTATCTGCCGGGGCCTGACTTTCCCACCGCCGCTATTATCAACGGCGCCCACGGTATCAAAGAGGCTTATCGGACCGGCCGCGGCCGCATCTATATGCGCGCCCGCACCGAGATCGAAAGCCTCGACAGTAGTAGCAGACAGCGCATCATCGTTCACGAGCTGCCCTATCAGGTGAACAAGGCGCGTCTGCTGGAAAAGATCGCCGAGCTGGTCAAAGAGAAGAAGATCGAGGGTATCACCGAACTGCGCGATGAGTCCGACAAAGATGGCATGCGCATGGTCATCGAGCTGCGCCGCGGCGAAGTGGCGGAGGTGGTGCTTAATAACCTGTTCCAGCAGACGGCGATGCAGAACGTCTTCGGTATCAATATGGTGGCCCTGGTGGACGGCCAGCCGCGGCTGCTCAATCTGAAGCAGATGCTGGAGTATTTCATCCGCCACCGCCGCGAGGTGGTGACTCGCCGTACCCTGTTCGAGTTGCGCAAGGCGCGGGATCGGGCCCATGTGCTGGAGGGTCTGGCGGTTGCTTTGGCGAATATCGACGAGGTGATTGCGCTGATCAAGGCGGCCTCCAGTCCGGCTGAGGCGAAGCTCGCGCTGCTGGCGCGGCACTGGCAGTCGGGCACGGTGGAGGCGATGCTCCAGCGCGCCGGCGCCGACAGCACCCGTCCGGAGGGTCTGGCGCTGGAGTTTGGGCTCTCTAAACAGGGTTACCGTCTCACGGAGATCCAGGCGCAGGCGATTCTGGATCTGCGTTTGCACCGCTTGACCGGTCTTGAGCAAGACAAAATCATCAAGGAGTACGAGGAGTTACTCGAAAAGATTGCGAATCTGCTCGATATTCTCTCCAGTTCTTTCCGGCTGATGGAGGTGATTCGCGACGAGCTGCTGGCGATTCGTGAGCAGTACAACGACCCGCGCCGTACCCAGATTATCCAGGACCGACTCGACCTCACTCTGGAGGATCTGATCACCGAAGAGGATGTGGTGGTGACGCTTTCGCATAAGGGCTATGCCAAGGCTCAACCGATCAGCGTCTATCAGGCGCAGCGGCGCGGTGGCAAGGGCAAGTCGGCGACTGCCACCAAGGACGAGGATTTTGTCGACAAGCTGTTTGTCGCCAGCACCCACGACACCATTCTCTGCTTTTCCAGTCACGGTAAGGTCTACTGGCTGAAAGTCTATGAGCTGCCCCAGGCCGGCCGCGGCGCACGCGGCAAGCCGATGGTCAACCTGCTGCCGCTGGGCGAAGAGGAGCGGATCAACGCGATCCTGCCGGTGCGTGAGTTCCCCGAAGACCGCTACGTGTTCATGGCGACCCGTTCCGGCATCGTCAAAAAGACCCCGCTGGAGGCCTTTTCGCGGCCCCGCGCCAGTGGCATCATCGCGGTCGATCTAAGACCTGACGATCGGCTGATCGGGGTCGAGATCACCGATGGTGATCAGCATGTGATGCTGTTTGCCAGCTCCGGCAAGGCGGTGCGTTTCCATGAGTCCCATGTGCGGCCGATGGGGCGTACCGCGTGCGGTGTACGTGGTATCAAGTTCGCCCCGGAGCAGCAGTTGGTCTCGCTGATTGTCGGTGATCAGGGTGATATCCTGACGGTGACTGAAAACGGCTTCGGCAAGCGTACCCCGGTGGCTCAGTACCCGGTACATGGCCGCGGTGGCATGGGCGTGATCTCGGTGCAGACCTCCGAGCGCAATGGCCCGGTGGTGGGTGCTGTGCAGGTCCAGGAAGATGACGAGATCATGATGATCACCAATGGCGGTACCCTGGTGCGAACTCCGGTGAGGGATGTCTCGCAGATGGGGCGCAACACCCAGGGCGTCACCATGATCCGCCTCGGCAAGGCGGAGCGGCTGATCGGCATTGAGCGAATTGAAAATCTGGAAGAGGAACAGGATGCCGGGGGAGAGGTGTCGGATGGCGCTTCCGATGAGTCGGTAGATTGATCTCCTCCGGTGGCCGGAGACCGGTCATTGATTCAGTATGGCCTCGCCCATAGAGGCTTATTAAAGTCTTAAATTAAACAAGATGTTGAGAGGAAAAGATGTCACGAGTCTTCAATTTTAGCGCCGGTCCGGCGGCGCTGCCTGAGGCAGTTCTAAAACGGGCAGGTGAAGAGCTGCTCGATTGGCACGGTGCGGGCATGTCGGTGATGGAGATGAGCCATCGCGGCAAGGAGTTCATGTCGATCGCGGCGCAGGCCGAGGCGGATCTGCGCGAGCTGCTGGCGGTGCCTGACAACTACAAGGTGTTGTTCCTGCAGGGCGGTGCCTCCAGCCAGTTCGGCATGGTGCCGATGAATCTGACCCGTGATAACAAAAAGGTTGATTACCTGATCACCGGTTCCTGGTCGAAGAAGGCAGTGGCTGAGGCGAAACGCTATGCTGAGGTCAATCTCGCTGCGGACACCAGCGACAGCAAGTTCACCATCGCGCCTGGGCAGGACGAGCTGAAACTCAGTGGCGATGCCGCCTATGTCCACTACACTCCCAACGAGACCATCCATGGTGTCGAGTTCCCCTATGTGCTGGAGACCGGAGATGTGCCGCTGGTGGCAGACTTCTCTTCCACCATCCTGTCGCGCCCCATCGACGTCTCGAAGTACGGCATCATCTACGCCGGTGCGCAGAAGAATATCGGCCCTGCCGGTCTGACTATCGTCATCGTGCGCGATGACCTGATCGGCAACGCTAGCGATGGCACGCCGACCATGTTCAATTACGCCACCCATGCCAAATCGGGCTCGATGTATAACACCCCCCCCACCTATAGCTGGTATCTGGCAGGCTTGGTGTTTAAGTGGCTTAAAGAGAAGGGCGGGCTGAGCGCCATGGCGGAGATCAACCAGCGCAAGGCGCAGGCGCTCTACGCTGCCATCGACGGTTCTGACTTCTACGCCAATCCGGTGGATCCGAGCTGCCGCTCCTGGATGAATGTGCCTTTCACCCTGGCTGACGCTGAACTGGACACCAAGTTCCTGGAGGGTGCTAGCGCTGCGGGCCTCAAAACCCTCAAGGGCCACCGCTCGGTGGGTGGTATGCGCGCCAGCATCTACAATGCCATGTCGGAAGAGGGCGTGCAGGCCCTGATCGACTACATGGCTGAGTTCGAACGAGTAAACGGATAAAAATGCAGAGATCGCGGAGACGCAAAGGTCGCAGAGATACATTTAATATTTATTTCTAACTTTCTGAAATAAATGATCTTTGCGTTCCCTGTGTCTCAGCGACCTCCGCGTTGATCGCACCAAGGTTGAAGTAAAATGTACAAGATCCTGACCCTGAACAATATCTCGGTGGCTGGCCTGGATCGCCTGCCGCGCGACAATTACGAAGTGGCCTCAGAGGTCGCGCACCCCGATGCGATTCTGCTGCGCTCCTACAAGATGCACGATATGGAGATCCCGAAGACGGTGCAGGCGATCGGCCGCGCCGGTGCCGGCGTCAACAACATCCCGGTCGACAAGATGACCGCCAAGGGCATCTCGGTGTTCAATGCCCCGGGCGCCAACGCCAACGCGGTAAAAGAGCTGGTGGTCGCCGGTATGCTGCTGGCGGCGCGCAACATCAGCCAGTCGTGGAGGTTCGCCACCGGGCTCGAAGGGGACGACGCGGTAATCTCCAAAAATGTGGAGTCGGGCAAGAAGAACTTCGTCGGATTCGAGCTGCCTGGGCGCACCATGGGCGTGATCGGCCTGGGCGCCATCGGCGTCAAGGTGGCCAACGTCTGCCGCGCCTTGGGCATGAATGTTATCGGCTACGATCCCACTATCACGGTACAGAGCGCCTGGAAGCTGGAGGCCGATGTGGAGCAGGCGCTGAGTGTCGACGATCTGCTATCCAAGGCGGACTTTGTCACCTTCCATGTGCCGCTTAACGATGCCACCGCCAACATGATCAACGCTGATCGCCTGAAGCTGATGAAAAAGGGCTCGGTGCTGCTCAATTTTGCGCGCAACGGCATCATCGATGACGAGGCGGCGGTGGCTGCCCTCGATGAAGGCCAGCTCTACGCCTATATCTGTGATTTCCCCAGCAACCTGCTGAAGGATCACCCGCGGGTGATTACCTTGCCGCATCTCGGCGCCTCCACCAAAGAGGCGGAGGATAACTGCGCGATCATGGTGGCGGATCAGGTGCGGGAGTATCTCGAGGACGGCAACATCACCAACTCGGTCAACTTCCCCGAGATCAACCTGCCACGCAACGGTGGTTTTCGCTTGGTGGTGGTCAACAGCAATGTGCCGAACATGGTGGGGCAGATCTCTACCGATCTGGGTAACGCCGGTCTGAACATCGTCGATATGCTCAACAAGTCCCGCGATAATATCGCCGTCACCCTGCTGGATATCGACCGTGAGCCGCCAAAGAGCGTGGTCGATGAGCTGGCCGCCATCGAGGGCGTGTTGTCGGTGCGTTGTCTCGGTTGCCCAGATAAAGACTGAGCTGGCGCTGCTGGGTAATGAATGAAGCAGTGAGTGACGATCAGAAACTGGCGGCGATCCGCGATCGCATCGATGCGATCGATGAGGAGATCCTGCGCCTGTTTAATGCCCGTGCAAAGGCGGCCCAGGAGGTTGCCCGGATCAAGCTGGCGGCCGATCCCCAGGCACAGTTCTACCGTCCGGAGCGGGAGGCCCAAGTGTTGCGCCGGATCAAGGAACGCAATAGCGGGCCGCTCGACCCAGAGGAGGTGGCGCGGCTGTTTCGTGAGATCATGTCCGCCTGCCTGGCGCTGGAGCAGCCCCTTCAGGTCGCCTTTCTCGGCCCTGAGGGCACCTTTACCCAGGCGGCGGCGCTGAAGCATTTTGGCCACTCGGTGCAGTGTCTGCCGATGGGCTCGATCGGCGATGTCTTCAGCGAGGTGGAGTCCGGGGCCTGCCACTATGGCGTGGTGCCGGTGGAGAACTCCACCGAGGGCGTGATCAGCCACACCCTCGACAGCTTTGTCAGCTCACCGCTTTTGATCTGTGGCGAAGTAACCCTGCGCATCAACCACCACCTGCTCTCGTCTGAGTCTGGGCTACAGCAGATCAGGACTGTCTACTCCCACCAGCAGTCGCTGGCCCAGTGTCGTGGCTGGCTCGATCGCCATCTGCCCCAGGCGGAGCGGGTTGCGGTGGGCAGCAACGCAGAGGCGGCGCGCATGGCCTCCCAGCATGCGGGGGTTGCTGCGATCGCCGGTGAGACCGCGGCGGAGATCTATGGACTACCGCAACTGGTGAGCAACATTGAGGATGAAGCGGGCAATACCACCCGTTTTCTGGTGATTGGTAAAAAAGATGCCGGCGCCAGCGGCGACGACAAGACCAGTCTGCTGCTCTCGACCCAGAACCGGGCTGGCGGGCTGCATGGGTTGCTGTCGCCCTTTGCCGAGCACAGCATCAGCATGACCCGTATCGAGTCGCGTCCCTCCCGGCGCGGCATCTGGGACTATGTCTTCTTTGTTGATATCAACGGCCATCGCAGTGATCCGGCAGTGGCCGAGGCGCTGCGGCAACTGGAGCAGCAGGCGTCGCTGTTTCGTGTGCTCGGCTCCTACCCGAAGGCGGTGCTTTGATCCAGGCGCTTTCTGCGCCTAATCCGGGACCATCCGTAGCGAAACCAGGCTTCCATGTCAGATAATCGTTTTATTCAACTGTGCAGTGCGGGCATTGCCCAGCTCAAGCCCTACCTGCCGGGCAAGCCGATCTCGGAGCTGGAGCGGGAGCTGGGGATCAGCGGCTCGATCAAGCTCGCCTCCAACGAAAATCCGCTCGGTGCCAGTCCCAGGGTGGCCGAGGCAATCGGCGCGCTGATGAGCGAGATTGCCCGCTACCCGGATGGCAGCGGTTTCGAGCTGAGTCAGGCGCTGGTGGCGAAGCACGATTGCGATCCCGACTGCATCACCCTGGGCAACGGCTCCAATGACGTGCTCGACATGATTGCGCGGGTGTTTCTTGGACCTGGGTGCGAGTCGCTCTTCTCCCAATACGCCTTTGCGGTCTATCCGATCAGCAGTCAGGCGGTGGGGGCCGAACTGGTGATCGCTCCGGCGAAGGATTACGGGCACGATCTGCAGGCGATGCGCGAGCGGCTTAGCGAACGGACCCGGGTGGTTTGGATCGCCAATCCCAACAATCCCACCGGCACCTGGCTGAAGCGTGGTGAGCTGAAGTCTTTCATCGCCGATCTGCCAGAGCAGGTGATTGTGGTGGTGGACGAGGCCTATATCGAGTATGTGGATCAGCCCGACTACCCCGATGCCTCCCTGTGGCTCGACGAGTTTCCCAACCTGATCGTCACCCGCACCTTCTCCAAGGCCTACGGACTCGCTTCGCTGCGGGTCGGTTATGCGCTCTCTCACCCGGATCTGGCCGGTCTGCTCAATCGGGTGCGCCAACCGTTCAATGTGAATGCGATGGCCCAGGCCGGGGCGCTGGCGGCCTTGGGGGATCAGGCGTTCATTCGGCGCTCGGTGGAGAGCAACCGGCAGGGTATGGCGCAGCTGACCGCAGGTTTCCAGCGACTGGGGCTGAAATATATCCCCTCGGTAGGTAACTTTGTCACCCTCAGGCTCGACCGGCCGGCAGCGGAAATCGACCAGGCGCTGCTGCGCGAGGGCTGCATCACCCGCCCAGTCGCCAACTATGGTTTGCCTGAGCATCTGCGCGTAAGTGTCGGACTGGCAGAGGAAAACAGTCGTTTTCTCGATGCTCTTAAAGAGGTGCTGAAGCGGTGATTCGCAAGCTGGCAATCATTGGCGTTGGTCTGATCGGCGGCTCCATGGCCCGCGCCCTGCGGGATGAAGGGGTGGTGCAGGAGATCGTCGGCTGTGGCCGTAACCGGGAGAATCTGGAGAAGGCCGTCGAACTGGGGGTGATCGACCACTACAGCCACGATGTGGCGGTGGCGGTGCGCGGTGCCGATCTGGTCTTGCTCGCCGTGCCGCTGGGGGCGATGGCGGATACATTGCGCGCGATGAAAGGCCATCTGGCAGAGGATGCAGTGGTCACCGATGCGGGCAGCGTTAAGGGCAGCGTGGTGCGGGATGCCGTCGAGGTGTTCGGCGAGGTGCCGCCGTTCTTCGTGCCGGGCCATCCGATTGCCGGCACCGAGCGCAGCGGGGTGGAGGCCTCTTTTGCGGAGCTCTACCGCAACCGTCGGGTGATCCTGACCCCTTTGGAGACCACCGATCAAGGTGCGCTGGAACGGGTCGAATGGGCCTGGCAAAAGTGCGGCGCGGTGGTCACAAAGATGGCGGTGGAACACCACGATGAGGTGCTGGCCGCGACCAGTCATCTGCCCCATATGCTCGCCTTTAGCCTGGTTGACTCACTGGCGCGGATGAAGGAGAACGATGAGATCTTCCGCTACGCGGCGGGGGGATTTCGTGACTTCACTCGCATCGCCTCCAGCAACCCGGTGATGTGGCGCGACATCTGCATCGCCAATCAGGATGCCCTGGGTGGGATGCTGAAACGCTTTGCCGATGAGTTGCACGAGATGGCGGCGGTGCTTGAGGCGGGGGACAGCGAGACGCTGGAGCAGATCTTCGCCCGGGCCAAAGCGGCCAGGGATCGCTATATCGACCGGGCCGAGTAATGTAACCCCACCATAGTGCACTGGCCAGCACATAGGCCTGCTGTAGGTCGGGCTTTAGCCCGACCTGTCCGTCTAAAGACGGACCGACAAGGGGCTGTTTGAATGCTGGGCTGTGGAATATGAATTTTCTGTGAGATCAGTCTGTTGAGTAAACAATCTAATGTCATCTTTAAGGTCAGTCCAGGCGGCAGGCTGAATGGCCGGCTGCGCGTGCCGGGGGACAAGTCGATCTCCCATCGCTCGATCATGCTCGGTTCCCTGGCCGAGGGCGTGACCGAGGTGACGGGCTTTCTCGAGGGTGAGGACAGCCTTGCTACCCTCAATGCCTTCCGCGCCATGGGCGTCGAGATCGAAGGCCCCGAGGCGGGGCGGGTGGTGATCCACGGGGTCGGCATGCAGGGCCTCAAGCCGCCGAGCGCACCGCTCGATCTAGGCAACTCGGGGACCTCGATGCGGCTGCTCTCCGGGCTGATGGCAGGGCAGGGGTTCGATGTCACTCTGGTCGGCGACAGCTCCCTGTCGGGTCGGCCGATGCAGCGGGTCACCGATCCGCTGGGGCAGATGGGGGCGCAGATCGATACCGATGAGGGCGGCACCGCACCGCTGAGTATTCACGGTGGCAGGCAGTTAACGGGTATCGACTACAAGCTGCCGATGGCCAGCGCCCAGGTAAAATCGTCGGTGCTGCTGGCCGGGCTCTATGCGCAAGGGGAGACCTGCACTACTGAGCCTGCGCCGACCCGGGATCACACCGAGCGCATGCTGGAGGGGTTCGGCTATGCGATCCGCCGTGATGGCCCGCGCACATGCCTCTCGGGGGGCGGTTCTCTACGCGCCTGCAGCATCGATGTGCCGGCGGATATCTCTTCAGCAACCTTCTTCATGGTCGGCGCCTGCATTGCCGAGGGTTCAGATGTGACCCTGGAGCATGTCGGCATCAACCCCACCCGCGATGGAGTGATCAACATCCTGCGGCTGATGGGGGCCGATATCGAGGTGCTCAATCCACGTACCGTGGGCGGCGAGCCAGTAGCCGATATCCGCGTGCGCGCCAGTCGTTTGAAGGGGATTCACATTCCAGAAGAGCAGGTGCCGCTGGCGATCGATGAGTTTCCGGCGCTGTTTGTCGCTGCCGCATGTGCCGAGGGGGAGACGGTACTGACCGGTGCCGAGGAGTTGCGGGTCAAGGAGAGCGACCGCATCCAGGTGATGGCCGACGGCCTGGTGACTTTGGGGATCGATGCTCAAGCGACCCCGGATGGGATTGTCATTCAAGGTGGCTCGCTTAGGGGGGGGCGGGTCGACAGCCACGGCGATCACCGCATCGCGATGTCGTTTGCGATGGCTGCCCTGCGCGCTTCGGGCGAGATCGAGATCGATGACTGCGACAACGTCAACACCTCCTTCCCAGGTTTTGTCGAACTGGTGAGCGGGGCGGGGTTGTCGATTCGCAGTGAGGAGGCGGCATGATCCCGGTTATCACCGTCGATGGCCCCTCCGGATCCGGCAAGGGAACCATCGCACAGCGGGTGGCGCAGAGTCTCGGTTGGCACTTTCTCGATAGTGGCGCGATCTACCGGGCGCTGGGCCTCTACGCGGAGCAGCAGGGGGTTGGATCGGAGGAGGTCGATGCGTTGGCTGCGTTGGCTAGGACGATGCCACTCAACTTCAGGCAGGACGAGGTGCTGCTCGATGGCAAAGAGATCTCCGCTCTGATTCGTACCGAGGCGGTCGGCAACGCTGCCTCGAAAGTTGCTGCGATTCCCGAGGTGCGCGAGGCGCTACTGGAATGGCAGCGTGAGTTTGCCCGCGCCCCCGGTCTGGTGGCCGATGGGAGGGACATGGGGACGGTGGTTTTTCCCAATGCTGAGGTGAAAATCTTTCTTACAGCGAGCCCGGAGGAACGTGCTCTGAGGCGCTATAAACAGTTGAAAGAAAAGGGGTTGAGTGCTAATCTTGCCGGCCTCACGGTGGAGATCAGGGAGCGCGATGAGCGCGATTGTAACCGCGCCGTTGCGCCGCTTAAGGCGGCGTTTGACGCGCTGGAGTTGGACTCCACCGAGATGGATGTCGACGCAGTCTACGCGAGCGTCATGGCGCGGGTAAGGAGTCGCTTACCCGGCCTTTGATTGCGTGGGCTGAGTCGGGAAATGGCGGTGATTTGCCGCTAAATTCGATAAATGCCGGTGATGCCGGCTTGTGTTTAACTTCTGAACCTGGCGATTCTTACAGGGTCGCCGTTGCAGCCCTCGTGTTGCAGGAAATCCAACCCATGACCGAAAGTTTTGCAGAACTGTTTGAAGAGAGTCTCTCCAACACCCAACTCCGTCCCGGCGCTATCATTATCGGCACCGTTCTGGACATCAACTCCGAAGCCGTAATCGTCAATGCTGGCCTCAAATCGGAAGGTGTCATCCCCCGTGTCCAATTCCTCAACGCCAATGGCGAGATCGAGGTTGAGGTGGGTGATCAGGTGGAAGTTGCGCTGGATGCCGTAGAGGATGGCTTTGGAGCGACTCGTCTCTCCCGTGAAAAAGCCAAGCGCGACCAGGCCTGGAAGTTTCTGGAGAAGGCGTTCGAGGCAGAAGATACTGTCAACGGCCGCATCAATGGCAAGGTCAAGGGTGGCTTCACCGTTGAGCTTGGCGATATCCGCGCGTTCCTGCCGGGCTCGCTGGTGGATGTGCGTCCGGTTCGTGATACCGCCTATCTAGAAGGCAAGGATCTCGAGTTCAAGGTAATCAAGCTGGATCGCCGTCGCAACAACGTGGTCGTCTCGCGCCGTGCTGTGGTTGAACAGGAGTACAGCGCAGAGCGTGAAAAGCTGCTGGAGAACCTGCAGGAGGGCCAGGAGCTCAAAGGTGTGGTCAAAAACCTTACCGACTACGGTGCCTTCGTCGACCTGGGCGGTATCGATGGTCTGCTGCACATCACTGACATGGCCTGGAAGCGGGTTAAGCACCCCTCCGACGTGGTTCAGATCGGTGACGAGATTACTGTCAAGGTGTTGAAGTTCGATCGCGAGCGCAATCGCGTTTCCCTCGGTCTGAAGCAGATGGGTGATGATCCGTGGGTCGCACTGGCGCGTCGCTATCCTGAGAGCACCCGTCTGTTTGGCAAGGTCACCAACATCGCCGACTACGGCTGCTTCGTGGAGATCGAAGAGGGTGTTGAGGGTCTGGTGCATGTCTCCGAAATGGACTGGACCAACAAGAACATCCATCCTTCCAAAGTGGTCACCTTGGGTGACGAGGTGGAGGTCATGGTGCTGGATATTGACGAGGAGCGCCGCCGTGTCTCTCTCGGTATCAAACAGTGCAAATCGAATCCCTGGGATGAGTTTGCCGTTACCCACAACAAGAACGATCACGTCTCCGGCAAGATCAAGTCGATTACCGATTTCGGTATCTTCATCGGTCTGGATGGCGGTATCGATGGCCTGGTCCATCTCTCTGACATCTCCTGGGATGATGCCGGCGAGGATGCGATCCGCAACTTCAAGAAGGGTGATGAGGTTGAGACGGTTGTCCTCTCTGTCGATCCGGAGCGTGAGCGTATCTCCCTCGGCATCAAGCAGCTGGCGAAGGATCCCTTCTCCACCTATGTTGCTACCAACAGCAAGGGTAGCATCGTCCATGGTGTGGTCGGTGCGGTTGATGCCAAGGGTGCAGTGATTGATCTGGCTGACGGCGTGGAGGGTTATCTGCGCGCCTCTGAGCTTTCGCGTGATCGGGTGGAGGATGCCCGTACCCTGCTGAAAGAGGGCCAGGAGATCGAAGCCAAGTTTATCGGTGTGGATCGCAAGAATCGTACTATCTCTCTCTCCATCAAGGCGAAGGATGCGGCCGAAGAGGCTGAAGCCATCAAGGGTTATGCTCGTGATGCGGCCACCGCCGTTCCGACGCTGGGCGACCTTCTGAAGGAGCAGATGGAAAATCAGGGCGATTAATTCTGCCTCTTCAGGGAATAATAGGGGCCGGGTAACCGGCCCCTTATTGACTTCGGGTAGCTGAAAATAATGACTAAATCCGAGTTGATCGAAATTATTGCCAAAGATCAGAGTCACTTGGCGTATCGTGATATCGAGCTTGCCATCAAGTGCATGATCGAGCAGATGAGTCAGGCTCTCTCCTCCGGGGAGCGGATAGAGATTCGTGGGTTTGGTAGTTTCTCTCTTCACTACCGTCCACCCAGGATGGGCCGTAATCCAAAAACGGGCATGACCGTCGCCCTGTCTGGCAAATATGTCCCCCATTTTAAACCCGGCAAGGAGTTGCGCGAACGCGTTAACAGAGTTGCCACCGAAGTCAGTGATCCCTCGCTGGCGAGCGGTAACAATCCATAATAAAAGCAGAGCATGGAGCGAGTGTCACGAGCTCGAATGGCCTGAGACTACTGACTTATCTTGTCGATCCGATCTTTACCCTCATCGCAGGCAAGTGCCTCTGAATCCAGGCTCCTTCCTGGCTTTGCGGCTTTGATTGAAGGGAGGGAAAATCAACGATATTCCGCCAGGGCGTCGCTTACCAGCTGAATCTCCTGTTGCAGCTGATCCTGATACCCTTCAAATTGCTGGAAGGCGCTCTCTAGAGCGCAGGCCTCCATCAGGCTGCCTAGCTTGGCAAGCCGTCGTGCACTGACATTGTTGCCCGCTGATTTGATGCTGTGGGCGATCCTCCTTATCTCCTGCTGGTCGCTATCTGCCAGGGCCTGTGGCAGCAGGCTGATGAGTTCATCCAGACTGATGAAGAAAGCATCAAGCAGTTCACCGAATTCATCCCCTAAAAGCTGTTGCATCTGTTCCAGGCCGTTTTGATCGATCACTTCGAGGCTTTCGAGCATACTCGTCGGAACCGCGAATTCTGGTGCCTCGTAGTGCATCTCTGCTTCAGCTGCCGAGGGGCTTTCCGGGTTGAGCCATTTACCCAGCAGTTTCGCCAACTGTTCTCGTTCAAAGGGTTTTGAGATGAAGTCATCCATGCCTGCTTCCAGGCAGTGCTTGCGGTCTGATGCCATGTTGTTTGCGGTCATGGCGATGATCGGTGTGTGGGTACCGGTATCTCTCTCTCTCTGGCGGATTGCCCGGGTGGTCTCAAGCCCATCCATCTCAGGCATCTGACAGTCCATCAGGACGATATCGAATGAATCCTCCGCCAGTCGCTCCAGGGCGATGCGGCCGTTATCAGCAATCTCTACCGTGCATCCCATCTTTGACAGCACAGAGCTGGCCACCTTTTGGTTGGGTAGCAGATCTTCGACAAGAAGGATTTTTGCATCGATGTGCTCTGTTTGATTGGAAGGTTGGGTGTGCCCCTCTATGACATGGTATTGGGTGATGATCTCCTGTTCTTTATGCTGCAGGGTGTTGGAGACGACACCCTCGATTGCTTCATGCAGGATCTGATGGGGCACAGGTTTGATCAAATAGGCGTCGAAGCCGACCTCCTCAAAATGTTTTGCATCGCCACGGTTGCCTGAGGAGGTGAGCAGGATCATCGGTGTCTCTTTGTAGGCCGTCATCTGGCGGAGTCTCAGAGCGATCTGTTCGCCGTTTATGCCAGGTAGGTTGAAATCGAGCAGGAAGATGTCAAAAGGCTTGTTCGCTGACGCCATCTCTGTTGCGAGGGTGAGCGCTTCGTCACCGCTAGTGACAGTATGGATCTGCATCCCGCAGCTGCGCAGCTGATCTCTGAAAATACGCTGATTGAGCAGGTTGTCATCCAGGATCAGACACTTCAGCCGGCTGAGATCTGCGTGTCCGAGGGGCTCCCTGGGTTGGCTCAATCCGAGCGGTATCTCCAGCCAGAAGGTGGAGCCTTCGCCCTGTGTGCTGGAGACACCGATGGATCCGCCCATCAACTCCACCAGTTGTTTGCTAATGGCCAGACCTAGGCCGGTGCCGCCATATTTTCGTGTGGTAGAGCTGTCGGCCTGGGTAAACGATTTGAACAACCGCTGTTGTTGTGCTTCAGGGATGCCAATGCCGGTGTCGATTACTGAGATGCGGAATCTGGATGTGCCATCCGTTGCCTTGGTGGTTTCGACATTGATGGCGATGTGTCCCTGCTGGGTGAATTTGATGGCATTGCCGGCCAGATTGGTGATGATCTGGCGGATGCGTCCGGCATCGCCCATCACCTGCCGTGGCAGTTCTGGCGGGTAGCTGATGATCAGCTCCAGTCCTTTGCTGGAGGCGTTGGCGCTGAGCAGCCTGACTGCATCATAGATGGTGCGCTCCAGGTCGAAGGAGATTGCTTCCAGTTCAATCTTGCCCGCCTCCGCCTTGGAGAAGTCGAGGATGTCGTTGATGATCCCAAGTAGCGAGTTGCCAGATTGGGTGATTACCTCCAGAAACTCTTGCTGCTCATCATCGAGTTTGGTGCCGGCGAGCAACTCCGCCATGCCCAATACGCCATTCATGGGGGTTCTGATCTCATGGCTCATCATGGCCAGGAACTCAGACTTGGCCTTGGCGGCGCTCTCGGCCTTCTCCTTCGCCTCAAACAGTTCACGCTCGACCTGTTTGCGATCGCTAATGTCGCGCATCACCATGGAGAAGTAGTGTTGCCCACTCTTGGTGGCCTCATGCAGCACGATTAGTTGGTCAACTGTCATCATCCTGCCATCGATGGAGATGAGCTGGGTTTCGCCGCTCCAGGTACGGTTCATGTAGGCCGAAGGCACACCCTCGTTGAGCAGCTGATCGATCTCCGAAGCGGGGAAGATCCCGGCAAGGTTCTTGTCGGCGAGATCGTCGTCCAGGCTGTACCCCATGATCTCCCGACCGGCCCGGTTCATGAATAGGATGTCGCCCTCCAGATTGAAGATGGCAACAAAGTCGGTGGTATTCTGAATGATGTCGATGAGCCGTTGTTGACGCTCTCTGGCGGTGACTTCCTCAGTTCGATCCAACAGGAATGACGAAACCCCGCTGACTGAGCCATCTGCACGCTTGATCGGCGCGTTGTGCCACTCACAGTTGTGCCGGGTGCCGTCCCGCGCTGTGATATCGAAGAGAAACGTACCGCTATGGTTAGGGTCGAGCAATAAGCGCCAACTCTGCGGTGGCTCCGTCTCTTTCGGCTCCTCGTCAAACAGTTTGGGCTTGTTGGGGTTCTCATCCTGCGGTTTGGCAAGCAGCTCGGAGATATGTTTGTGCAGTGCCTGATCCCGACTGTAACCGCTCAGTCGCTCCGCACTCGGATTCCAGGCGATCACCCGGCCATCAAGCGACCATTCGATGGCAGGCAGCGGTGTGTGTTTGAAATGGCTCTCGAGTCGCTCTTCAGATTCGCGCAGCGCCTGCTCCCGGAAATTGGAGGCAGCGGCCAGGGTGATATTGTTGAGAATGACCTGGTTCTGCTGTTTTGCGGCTTTCAACAGGATGCCGAGCATCAGCAGGATCAGCACAACCGGGACGGTGTCAGGCATGGATGGCTCGGTCATGAAATAGACAAGGAGTGGCAGCAGTGCCAGCAGTAAAAAGCCGATGGAGCTTGTCATGGATGCTGCCTGAGAGGAGATGGCGACCGCTGAGACACCAATCAGGATGCAGCTGATGATCATCAGGCTGAAAAAATTGTCAGTTGGATCGATGAATATCACTAGACTGCCCCAAGCGAGGCCGGCAGCCCAACTGGCGGCGATAAAACTGGCTCGACCTGCTTTGACTTTGCCTCTCAAGTGGCGGGTCCGGAAATAGTGCATTCTGAGCAGATAGCGTATCCCTGTGATGCCGAACAGAACCAACAGCCAGATCCTCAATTGGGTGGCGTGTTCCGGAGCCCAGAGGATCCAGCTGGTCAACAAGCTGGCAATCAGGGCGCTGAGCAGAGAGGAAGCCAGATTGGTGTAGAGCAGGTCATTCGTCTGTTGCTGGATCGAGAGAGCGAGTTCAGCGTAGTTCTGGCGGTCAGTGTCGCTGCTGCCTGTCTTAAGTGAGTTCATACTTCAGGGCTACCGCTCATGGTGGTTGGCAGACGCCCGCTTATTCATTGGTCCAGGCATAGATCGCTTCGGCTCTGTTGCCTGGCTCTAGGTAAGAGAACGATTCACACAGGCTGGAGAGAAGCTGGATGCCCCGGCCGCTGAACAACGGTTTCTCCCCTTGTGCGCTGGTTGCGTTGGCAAAATCAAAGCCTGGGCCGCTGTCTTCGATCTGTATGACGATCCATCCGCCGTTAGCCTGGGGGTGGATCCTCAGTCCAATGTGTACCGAGCCTTCGTTGAGTTGGCTGAGCATCCGATCGCGCTCCTCGAAGTAGCGGGTAAAGCCATCCGGCCCCTCTTTGAGGCTCGAATCGAGGCCGAGTACGCCGTGGTCCAGGGCGTTGATGAAGAGCTCGGTGAGGATGGTGAAGAGCACCTGATTGTGTGTGCGGATCCCCACCATCTCCTGGATATAGTTGATCAGCAGCGGCACCGGGTCCGCCTTGCGCAGTTGCATGCCGCGCAGGGTGATATGGAACTCGACGCTATCGGAGTCGTGATCGAGCAGGCTGTTGGGGTCGACATGTGTCTGCTCGGCGAGCAGTTGATCGACCCGCCAGGAGGGCAGCAGCTCGGGCAACAGCGGCAGCTCCACCATGGTGATGTCATCATCCTGCGGGGCATCGCTGCAGAAGCGGTCGAGCGCCGAGGAGACATTGTCGAGAATAAACGCCTGCTCGCCACTCTGCTCGATGGCGGTGATAAGTCTCTCGGAGCCGAAGTATTCACCTGTCGGATCGCGCGCCTCAGAGACGCCATCGGTGGTGAGCAGCACCCGGTCGCTCAGCCCGACCCGGATATGCTGGGCATCCTCCTGAAAATTGGAGTCGGGTATGATCCCGAGGGGCATACTGCGGGATTCCAGGCGGTTCTTGATACGGCGCGTATTGCCATCGATGACGAACAGATCAGGCATGCCGCAGTTGAAGACCGTGATGTAGTCGAGCGAGGCGCTGATCTTGACGAACTGTGCGGCCAGAAACATGCCGGTCGGCAGCATCTTGTGGAGCTTGCTGTTGATGCCCTGCAGGATCTGCGGCGGCGAGAAGCCCTTGGCGGTCATCGAGCGGAACACCTCAGAGGTCGGTAGGGCGCCGAGTGCGGCGGCCAGCCCGTGACCGGTGAAATCCCCCAGCAGCACATGCAGATCGTGGGAGGGCGAATAGGCAGTCAGCATGATGTCACCGCTGAAGATGCTGGCGGGCTTGTGCAGATGCGAGATCTGATCGAGTACCACATTGCCCGCCAACACTGCACCGCTGAAGACCTGCTCGGCAATCTCTTCGTCCATCTGCATGCGGTTGTAGAGCATGCGGATATCCTGATGCAGGTTCTGGATGCGTTCCATCGACTGGATCTTGGCGGAGAGCACGGTGTGGTTGTAGGGTTTGGTGAGAAAGTCGTCACCGCCAACCTCGATACAGCGGGCCAGCGCCTTGTCGTCGGTCATCGCTGTGAGGAACAGTACCGGGATGAATTTGTCGGCAGTCTCCGATTTGATGATCTCGGTAGCGGCATAGCCGTCCATCACCGGCATCATCACATCCATCAACACGATATCGATGCTGTGTTGGCGGAACTTCTCGACGGCATCGGCACCATCGACCGCCTGGATGACCTGGTAGCCCAGTTTTTTCAGCAGGGCATTCAGAATGACCCGGTTGGAGAGTTCATCGTCGGCGACCAGTGCGGTGCCACGGAGTTTTAGATTGGGAGCGTCTGCTTTCACGGTCTCTATCATCTCTGTCGGGCCGGCTTGATGCTGGTTTTAGTGATTGTTTTTTTATTCCCAAAAGGCTAGCGGCCATCCTCAAGGAAACTTGATCCTTGACGCCTGCGCTCCAGGGTTTGATGATCGGGGCGGTTGTGGAACAGCATTTCAGGGGGGAGTGTGGAGGCGCGTGAGCCGGCATCGTTGAGAATCGATCCTGCGGATGAGACAACGCTGAAGATCTCGTTCGTCGGCGCCTGGCTTGGTGATGGGCGTCCGCTGGATGGTAACGGCTTGATTGAGCAGATCAGGGCGGCCGGCAGCTCGCTGACTCGGATTGAATTCGATTCAAGTGCACTCTCAGGCTGGGATAGCGGATTTGTCACCCTGTTGCTGAGACTCTCGGAGTGGGCCGGCTCCGAATCAGTCGCATTCGATGATGAGGGGGTGCCGGGCGGCGCCAGGCGTCTGCTGAGGCTTGCCCAAGCGGTACCAGAGCGTGAGGGTGCGCGCCGCGAGCCAAAACGCCGAACCCTGCTCTCTGTGTTGGGGGGATGGGCGATCGCCTTTTTCACCGACCTGGCGGCGTTTGTCACCTTTATCGGTGAGTGGCTGTTGGCGCTACTGCGTTTCTTTACCGGCCGGGCCCGCTTCCGCTGGGTTGATTTTGGCCACTTTCTGCAATCGGCGGGGGTTGAGGCGCTGCCCATCGTTAGCCTGATCAGTCTGCTGGTGGGAACGGTGCTGGCGTTTGTTGGTGCGGTGCAGCTGCAGATGTTTGGTGCGCAGATCTATGTCGCCAATCTGGTTGGCTTGGGTATGGTGCGCGAGATGGGGGCGATGATGACCGCCATCATCATGGCTGGTCGCACCGGCTCTGCCTATGCTGCCCAGCTCGGCTCGATGCAGGTCAACGAGGAGGTGGATGCGCTGCGCACCTTTGGCATCTCACCGATGGAGTATCTGGTGCTGCCACGCAGCCTGTCGTTGATTCTGATGCTGCCACTGCTCTGCATCTGGTCCGATGTGCTGGGGATCGTCGGTGGCCTGATCGTTGCCGCCGCACTGCTCGATATCAGTCTGCTGCACTATCTGCAGCAGACCCAGGAAGCGATTAATCTGATGGATGTGCTGACCGGGATGATCAAGGGCCTGATCTTCGCGGTGGTGATTGCGCTCTCCGGCTGTTTACGCGGGCTGCAGAGTGAGCGCAACTCAGCCGCGGTGGGTGAGGCTACGACCTCAGCGATGGTTACGGCGATCCTGCTGATCGTAGTCTGGGATGCCATCACCACCATCATTTACAATCGCTTGGGGATCTGATGGATAGACTGGATCGGCTGGCAGCCGGAGGATCGATCGAGTCCCACCTGGTGGTGGAGGGTTTGACCATGGCCTATGGGGATTTCGTGATCCAGCGGGATCTCGATTTCCGCATTCGGCACGGTGACATCTTCATCATCATGGGGGGAAGTGGTTGTGGCAAGAGCACCCTGCTGCGCCACCTGATTGGCCTGAAAGAGCCGGCAGCCGGGCGGATTCTGATCAACGGTGAATCGTTCTGGACCCTGCACCCGGAGGAGCGCGACCAGCTGATGCGCAGCGCCGGAGTGCTCTACCAGAACGGCGGCCTGTGGAGCTCCATGACCCTGGCGGAGAACATCGCTCTGCCGCTGCAGGAGTACACTCGGCTGTCGGCGGCGGAGATCCGCGATCTGGTCTCCTACAAATTGGCGCTGGTGGGGTTGAAGGGGTTTGAGGAGTACTACCCCTCGGAGATCAGTGGCGGCATGCAGAAGCGGGCAGGGCTGGCGCGGGCGATGGCGCTCGATCCGGAGATCCTCTACTTTGACGAACCCTCCGCTGGCCTCGATCCGGTCAGCGCACGCATGCTCGACGACCTGATCCTGGAGCTGAGCGAGAGCCTGGGGGCGACGGTGGTGGTGGTAACCCACGAACTGGCGAGCATCTTCGCCATCGGCAACAATTCCATCTTTCTCGACCCCGACAGCAAGACCATGATCGCCTGGGGCCACCCCAAGTATCTGCTGCAGGAGACAGAAGACCCACGGGTGAAATGTTTTCTGACCCGCGGTGAAGCGGGCTGACCCGATTTGATAAGCACAAGGAACGAGAAACCATGATGAACCGGCCCAATCCGACTCTGATCGGCCTGTTTGTTCTGAGCGCATTGGCACTCGGCATCGTCGCGATAATGTTTGTTGGTGGCCGTGGATTTTCCGAGCAGAGTGTACGTTTTATTCTCTATTTTGAAGGTAATGTGAAGGGGCTGAATGTGGGAGCGCCGGTGACCTTCCGCGGCGTGCATATTGGTCAGGTCGAGAGTGTCTCGGTGCTGTTTGATGAACAGAGCCTGCGAGTGGATATCCCGGTTGTGATCAGCGTCGATATGAATAAGGTCGGCATAAGCCGAAAGATAGTGCCGGAAAAGGATGGCAAGCTGGTAGAAGAGCTGATCAAAAAAGGATTGCGCGCCAGCCTTACCCTGCAGAGCCTAGTGACCGGCCAATTGCAGGTGGAGCTGGGGTTTCATCCCGATAGCAGGGTGCGATTGATGAATCGCCAGAGTGACTACCGTGAACTGCCGACCATCGTCACCGGGATGGAGAAGATCGCCAGAACCCTGGAAGACTTGCCCCTGGAGGAGATTACGCAGACCGCCATTAGCATCCTCAACAGCATCGAAAAGATCGTTAATGGTGCCGATTTTCCGGCCATGGCACAGCAAGTGGCTGCGTTGGTCGGACGGCTCGAACGCCTCAGTGAGCAACTGGAGGAGCAGACTCCTGAACTGATGGAGAGCAGTCTGCAGATGACAGTTGAGATCCGGCAGGCAGTCGCCGAACTGAGACAACAAACGGGGCCGCTGCTGAAAGAGTGGACCCAGGTGGCCCAGGACTCACGCCAACTGGTGGCCCAGGCCGATGGCAGCCTGCAGAGGGCGCTGGCGAGCTGGGACAAGACCATGGCCTCGGGAGATGCAGCATTCGTCAAGGCCAGCGACAGCTTTGAGTCTGCGGAAAAGTTGGTGAAGAGTGCGGAACCATTGAACGGCGAGATCAAGCGGGCGCTGCAGGAGCTCTCCGCTGCCGCCCATTCGATCAGCATCTGGGCCGACTACCTTGAGCGCCATCCGGAGGCGCTGATCAGAGGAAAGCAGTAATGAACAGAGTAGAGAGGAGAAGGGTGACAGGAGTAGCACTGATTGTATTGGCGCTGTTGACCGGCTGCAGCACCACATCCCAGTCGAGCCGCTTCTACCTGATGTCTCCCCTGCAGGAGACGCTGGAACAGAGTCGGATGATCACCACACAGCCGTTGTTGGGGATCAGCAGCGTAGGGCTGGCCGACTATCTTGACCGACCCCAGATCCTGGTTCGCAACGGCCCGCATCGGCTGGAGCTGAATGAGTTCGATCGCTGGGCAGGCCCGCTGCAGGAGAATCTGCGCAGCGTATTGAGTCGCTCACTGGAACAGCATTTCGGTGTAGAGCAGGTGATAGTCGCCCCCTGGCATGATGCACTGCGCCCCGCCTATGAGCTGTCGTTGCAGATCGATCAGCTCGATGCCACCCAGGCAGGCGATCTCACATTGAGGGGGCGCTGGACCCTCTATGCACCGGCCGGGAGACGGCTGGTGGCGCTGGGCAGGATCAGCCTGCGTGAGGCGATCGCAGGCGCAGATGCGGAGGCGATTGTGGCGGCTACTGCGGTGGTGGTAGCGCGTCTTGGAGATCGTCTAGCCAAGCAGATTTCACCCCATCTCAAGCCATAGTCAGAGAGAAGCCGGCCCCACAATTGCGGGGCCTGTTGGCGCCTACTGCCCAGACTCGGTTGTCGGTGACGTGGCTGGCGAAGTCGGGGCCGCTTCGGCAGGAGCGCTTTGCGGTGTTGGCTCAGCAACCTCAACAGCCGTCTCCTCTGCCGGCTCTTCAGCTTTTGGTAGCTGATAGCGGCTGGCGGTGAACAGGATGCCGAGCAGCGGGTGATCAAGATAGTGCAGCTCGCCACTGCGCATGCGGCGTTTTGCCCGCATCCGGTAGCTGCGAAAGTCGCCGCCTGCAGTGTCGGTGGCTTTACTTAAAGGCCATTTGCGTAGCAGCAGATCAGCCTCCAGATGGAGGTAGCGTTTGACCCCCACCCTGAGAGTGCCCTCCAGCCAGGTTGGCGCAGCGTTCTGTGCCTCCTGAAGGCTGCCATCTCTATTATCAAAGTGGATAAGCAGAGTCTGTGCCTCAGCGGGTTCGACCACCTGCTGGCGCCAGGCGCCATGCAGCAGTGGCCGGTAGTTACGGGAGCGTTGTAGCCGTGCCACCTCAGCAGAGAGTTGCAGCTCACTGGCAGGCAGTGGCTGATAGGCGACAGGCGGCTCGACCTGCTTTGGGCTGGCTTCATCTTCCACAGACGGCTCAGGCTGGGGGCCAAGATCGATCGGCAGGGCGTTCAGCACGGATGGTCGCTCGCCATCGTTGGGCCAGTACTCTGTTGAACCTGCGCCTGCAGCGGTGCGCTCGAAGATGATGATCTCAAACTGGTACCAGGGCGGCGCTTCGCTTTGCGGCTGCTCTTCGGCCCAGGCTAGATTGGTGGCGAGGCAGAGCCACGCCAGCAGAGATCGAATAAATGGGGCGGTCTTCACGCTGGATAGTGCCTCTCTCTGAATCGGTTTTGTTCTAGTAGATAGGAGCGCGGCGAGCGTCGTTCCTGCGGTTGCCGGCATTGTCTAACCCATCAGGGTATCGATCAACCGTCCGATGCGCTCGACCCGGCTGGCCGGGTCGCTTAGGTCATCGAAGAAGCGCAGTTTGTCCGCCCCATCCAGTTTATACATCGAGGGTCGACTCTGGATCAGGCGGATTAGCTGGGCAGGGTCGATCTTCGGCTCGCTGTCGAACAGGATTCGGGCACCCTGAGGTCCGCCCTCGATCTTACGGATGCCGAGTGTATGCACGCGCAGCTTCAGGGCGGTGATCTCGAACAGGTTCTTCGCCGCCTCCGGCAGCAGGCCGAAGCGGTCGATCATCTCCACCTGCAGCTCGCGCAGCTCATCCTGGTTGGTGGCGCTGGCGATGCGTTTGTAGAGCACCAGACGGCTGTGCACGTCGGGCAGGTAGTCGTCGGGCAGCAGCGCCGGGATCTGCAGCTCGATCTCGGTGCCGTGGTCGAGGGGGCGGTCAAGCTCCGGTTGCCTGCCGGCCTTGAGTGCCTGCACCGCCCGTTCCAGCAACTCGGTGTAGAGGGTGAAGCCGATCTCCTGGATCTGTCCGCTCTGCCCCTCCCCCAACAGCTCGCCGGCGCCGCGGATCTCCAGGTCGTGGGTGGCAAGGGTGAAACCCGCTCCCAGATCCTCCAGTGACTCGATCGCCTCCAGTCGCTTCCTGGCATCGGCGGTGAGGGTGCGGGGTGGCGGTGTCAGCAGATAGGCGTAGGCGCGGTGGTGGGAGCGCCCAACCCGACCGCGGATCTGGTGCAGTTGGGCCAGCCCCAGCTTGTCGGCACGGTTGATGATCATGGTGTTGGCGGTCGGCACGTCGATGCCACTCTCGACGATGGTGGTGCAGACCAGCAGGTTGAAGCGCTGATGGTAGAAGTCGCGCATGATGCCTTCCAGCTCGCGCTCGCGCATCTGGCCGTGGGCCACCTGCAGGCGCACTCCGGGCAGCAGCTCTTCGAGACGCTGCGCCATATTCTCGATGGTGCTGACCTCGTTATGCAGAAAGTAGATCTGCCCGCCGCGCTTCAGCTCACGCTGACAGGCTTCCTGGATCAGCGCGTCGTTCCACTGGCTGATGAAGGTCTTAACCGGATGGCGCAGCGCCGGCGGGGTGGCGATCACAGATAGGTCGCGCATCCCCGACATCGCCATGTTGAGAGTGCGTGGGATCGGGGTGGCAGTGAGGGTGAGTAGGTCGACCTCGCTGCGCAGCGCCTTGAACCGCTCCTTGTGGCGTACCCCGAAGCGGTGTTCCTCGTCGATGATAACCAAGCCCAGATCCTTGAAGCTGATGCTATCTGAGAGCAGTTTGTGGGTGCCAATTACGATGTCGATGGTGCCGTCGGCCAGGCCGTCGATCACCTTCTGCTGCTGCTTGCCAGTGCGGAAGCGCGACAGGCTTTCGACCCGCACCGGCCAGTCGGCGAAACGGTCGGCGAAGTTCTGATAGTGCTGCTGGGCGAGCAGGGTAGTGGGCACCAGTACCGCGACCTGCTTGTTGCCTTGGGTCGCCATGAAGGTGGCGCGCATTGCCACCTCGGTCTTGCCGAAGCCGACATCGCCGCACACCACCCGGTCCATCGGCTGAGGTGATGCCATATCGGCCAGCACCGATTCGATGGTCTGCTGCTGGTCCGGGGTCTCTTCGAACTCGAAGGAGGCAGCAAAGGCCTGATACTCGGCATCGGGCTCGGGGAAGGCGACACCCTGACGAGCGGCGCGGCGAGCGTAGATCTCCAGCAGCTCCGCCGCCACGTCGCGCACCTGTTTGGCGGCGCGCTTCTTGACCTTCTCCCACTGGTCGCTGCCGAGCCGGTGCAGCGGTGCGTTCTCCGGTGAGGCGCCGGCGTAGCGACTGATCAGGTGCAGTGAGGCGACCGGCACGTAGAGTTTGTCCCCCTTGGCATACTCCAGGGTGAGAAACTCGGTGGTCATGCCGCCGACCTCCAGGGTCTGCAGACCGAGGTAGCGGCCGACGCCATGCTCTTCGTGGACCACCGGCGCGCCGACGTGCAGCTCGGTGAGGTTGCGCACGATCTGGTCCGGGTCTTGGCTGACCTTGCGCCGCCGCCGCTCCTGACGCACTCGCTCGCCGTAGAGCTGGGCCTCGGTGATCAGGGCAATATCGTCTAGCAGCAGCCCCTGTTCGAGAGGCGCGACGGTGAGGCCGATCGGGATGTCGCCGGCGAGGAAGCTATGCCAATTCTCGACCAGCTGGGCGCTGATGCCAAAATCCTTCAGGGTCGACAGCAGGATCTCACGGCGGCCGGCGCTCTCGGCGATAAACAACACCCGGCGGCTGTGGCCGGCGAGAAACGCCTGCAGCGCTGCGGCGGGGCGCTGCGCCCGGGCCTGGATTGCCAGCGGCGGCAACAGTTGGCTGTCGAAGTTGATGGGCGCGCTATAGCCTTTGCTGCGCTGGGCGATCTCGTTCGACTGGTAGCGGATAGAGGCACCCTGTTTGAGTGCGGTGGAGAGTTCGTCCGGGCTGAGGTAGAGCTGTTGGGGTGGTAGCAGAGGACGCTCGATGTCGTGGCGGTGCTCTTCGAAGCGTTCCTCTACCTGTTGGAAAAAGGCCTCGGCCTGCTCCCGCACCCCTGCATCGATCATTAGCAGGCGCTTTTCTGGCAGATAGTCGAAGAGCGTGGCGGTCTGTTCGAAAAACAGCGGCAGGTAGTACTCCAGCCCGCCGGGCAGCCGGCCTTCGCTGACCTCCTGGTAGATCAGGCTGCGTTGCAGATCGCCCTCGAACTGATTGCGGTAGTTGCGGCGGAACAGGGTGGTGCCAGCCTCGTCGAGGGGGAACTCGCGGGCCGGCAGCATGTGGATCTTGTCGATCTTCTCCAGCGAGCGCTGGCTCTCCGGATCGAAGGTGCGGATGGTCTCTACCTCGTCATCGAACAGGTCGATGCGGAAGGGCTGTTCACTGCCCATCGGGAACACATCCAGCAGCGAGCCGCGTACCGCGAACTCGCCATGTCCCAGCACTTGGGAGACGCACTGGTAGCCACTGCGCTCCAGACGCCTGCGGGTCTGGTCCAGATTGAGTTCCTGACCGATGTCGACAATCAAGGCGTGGTGTTCGAGGAAGGATGGCGGTGGCAGACGCTGCATCAGGGTGCTGGCCGGCAGCACCAGAATCGCCCGCTGGGTGCGCGGCAGTTGGTAGAACGTCAGCAGACGTTGCGAGATCAACTCCGGCAACGGCGAGAAGACGTCGTAGGGGAGGGTCTCCCAGTCGGGTAGGGCGATCACCGGCAGGCCCTGCTCTTCGAGGAAGAACCCCAGCGCGCTTTCCAGCCGGTTGGCGCTCTGGACCTCATCGGTGACCACCAGCGTCAATCCCTCAAAGGCCTCTGCGCTGCGGGCGATTGCGAGCGCTATGCTGCTGTCACGCAACCCGCCCCACTGCAGACGTTCTGTGTCACCTTCAGGAAATGGGGGCTGGAAGGGGGAGTGAGGTCTGAGCTGTGCTGAGGTCATCAGAATTCCGCGCGATAAACAGGCGACGGAATTGTCGCATAAAGCGGCGTTTAAGGTTAGGAGGGTTCGGGGTCGTATTAAGGTAAACCCCTACAAGCATTCTTGATTACGATCAAGGTGACTCCACGAACAGGATGTGAGCATTCGCCTCGCGAAAGCTGAAGAATAAGAAGGAAATTCGTGCAGTTTGCGAAGCCATGCTGTCCCTGTCTAGTTGTACCTGTAGGGTTGGTGGGGGAGAACACTCCCAGCCTTTATCACTCTTTCCTGTCCGGGTTAATGATGTATTCCGAGTCGACTATCGCTTGTAGAAGTGTGTCGGTACTGGAAGGTTCAATCATTTTTCTGCTTCTGGTTGGTAACACGGATTGGATTGCAACGCTTTCGTTTTCCCTGATCAGGTTGTCGGTACCCTTACCGGCGTTCAACATTGCTGAGGAGATGAAAGCGATGAGAAAATGGTGGCTACTGGGGATTGGTGCCGCACTGCTGCTTACCCACGGGTTTGCAGTCGCGTCGGTCAAAGCCCCTCCGAAAGAGATGTCTACGGAAACCAAGGCGTGCGTTAAGTGCCATAAAAAGAATAACCCTGGCCTGATTCAGGCATGGGGTGCCAGCAAACACTATGGTGCCAATGTCGGTTGTTACGAGTGTCATGCGGCGGATGCCAAAGACCCGGATGCCTATATCCATGACGACAAGAAGGTGAAGAAACATATCTCGATTATCGTTTCACCTAAAGACTGTGCGAACTGTCATGAGGCTGAAGCGGCAGAGATGAAGAAATCTCACCATGCGGATGCCGGTAAGATTATGGGTTCTCTGGATAACCTGCTCGCAGAGGTCATTGAAGGCGATAGCGGCTTCATTACCGAAGGGTTCCCTGAGGGTAACTCGGCAGCGGCAGTTAATGGTTGCTGGCAGTGCCACGGATCTCAGGTGAAGGTACTGAAGGATGGTCAACTGGATCCAGCGACTTGGCCGAACACTGGTATTGGTCGAATCAATCCGGATGGCTCCAAGGGTAGCTGCGCAGCTTGTCACTCTCGCCACCAGTTTTCTGCAGCACAGGCGCGTCAGCCTGAGAACTGCGGCAAGTGTCACATGGGGCCAGATCATCCTCAGATCGAGATCTACAACGAGTCCAAGCACGGTATCGCCTATCGCGCAGACCGCGAGAAGATGAACATGGACAACGCCAAGTGGGTCGTGGGTGAGGACTACTACGTAGCACCGACCTGTGCTACCTGCCACATGAGTGCAACCAGAAAGCAGGGCATTACCCATGACGTGGGCGATCGTTTGAGCTGGAACAACCGTCCTCCTGTCTCCAAGAAGCAGGGTTGGGTTAAAGGCACCGTGGGATGGGAAGATCGTCGCGACAAGATGAAAGATGTCTGTAACGCTTGCCATGAAGAGAGTTGGACAGAGAACTGGTACACCCAGTATGACGGTCTGGTCGATCTCTATAACCGCAAGTATGGCGAGCCTGGGTTGAAGCTGATGAAGGCTGCCAAGCCGCTGATCAAAGGCCCCAAGTTCTCGAACAAGATCGACTTTATCTGGTTTGAGCTATGGCATCATGAGGGACGTCGTGCACGTATGGCGGCTTCCATGCAGGGTCCGGATATCACTCACTGGGAAGGTACTTATGATCTGGGTAAGAATTTCTACACCGAGCTGGTTCCTGAGCTGAAAGAGCTGATCGAGCATGGCAAGCACGGTAGTGCAGCCGACAAGAAGGCAGCAGAAAATCTGGCGAAGGTTCTGGATGAGGTGCTGAATATGGAAGAGCACAAGTGGTTCCTTGGCAAGATGGATCCGGCCAAGGCCAAGGCTCGTAAGGCACGTCAGGAAGAGTTTAAAAACCGTTACAAGGAGCACTAAGTAACGTTTTTAAACGACTGTCTTTTTAGACGGAAAACCCTCCACCCCTTGCGGGGCGGAGGGTTTTTTCTGGGTTGTGATTGTGATGAAGTCATGCGCAACGCCTGATAATCAGTCCGGCACCTCCCACCCAAGAACCTTGCCTTCATCAAACCATACATAGCTGTGTAACTTGGAGCTTGGATGGTAGTACCAGCTGGTGAATATCTGTTGTTCAATTCGAGCCGGCTTGCCTAGCAGTTTCTGGATATCGTCGCTGCTCATCTCTCTCTTGATTCGTCGCCAGAGAATAGGGTCCTTCCAGCGATCTTTGGCGTTTGTCTCCTCCAATAATTGCTCAAGTGCGGTAACCCGATTTTCCAGATCAGTGATTCGCTGCCCCAGGCGCATCTCATCTGCAAGCGCGGAGTTGCAGATCAACATAGAGGCAACCAGTGGTGTAAGCAGTATTCTCAATGACTTCATGCGCCAACCTCTCTCCTTGTCAAGAAGAGATGCGTTGCATGAGATTCTTGAGAAGTTACGAAAGTTCTTCATGGCAACCTTTGGAATTTAGAGTCAGTTAGATTGGGAAGGGAGCTTTGGAACCCACTGAATGAGGCCCTATAATCAATCGGTTATGGGGCGCGGAGTGGGTATAATAGCAGTTTCTCTAGCAAACAACGGAACCTTGCTACAGGCAGGGTTCAGAGGGAACGAAACAGTTCTCGTAGGTGTTGGATCTGTCCGTTATCACTTGGGATCAATGGGGGGATGTGTGGTGTCTGCTGGTTTTCCGTGATTTGCCCCCATCAGCTTCTTTCCCTTGTGGAGCTGATCCATGTTCAGGGCGTCGATTTTTTGTTGAATGACGATTTTGTATTCTTTAGCAATCTTCTGGTTGGGATCTAGCGCCAATGCTTGGTTCAGCATTGCTTTTGCGTATTCGAAGGCGCCTGAATGCTCATAGAGGAAGGCCAGGGTAATAAACAGTTTTGGATCTTCAGGGGAGAGGGTGATTGCGCTCTGCATGGTGCGGATTCCATTACTGTAATCCTGTTTCAATAGATAGACCCCCATCAGCTTACGGTGCGCCTCTAGTGATTCTGGATTGTTCTCGATGACATTTTGCAGAATTGATGCGGACTGATCCAGTAGCTCTGCTCTCTTCGGGGAGTCGATATCCAAAGGAAGCGCCTGGGAATAGAGCTTCATCGCTGCATGGATGCCAGTGTTTTCCTGGGTGTTATCAGCGGAAGCCGCTGCTGTTTGAGAGAGCGTCAGGGTCAGTGCAAATACTGTGTGTGCAATGATTCCGTAGATTGTTTTCATTACTTTCCTCCTCAGTTGGGAATTGGTTTTTTAACTTTGTTTTAATATCAGAATCGAGTTTATTCTATTAATCGTTCCGAAAGTATTGGCAGTCTATTTTTGAACTTGCCAAAATATACTTTGTATCTGACATGCGGAAGAAACTCTTAATCAGCGAAGTG